>CAZFNE010000009.1:6718-29744 GCA_964520335.1 uncultured Methanosarcinales archaeon
ATGCCCTCTATGGAAGGGTATATTACAATAAAAATGAAGAGCGGGTATAATGCTGGTTTTTCAAAAGATAAGGTTCGGATCACCCTTCTGGAGAAGAATGGGAACGGAGAAAACGGAAACGGAGGGAAAAAGCCTCAGCCTGCCGGAGAAGAAAATCTAATTTCCGAAAAAAAGCTCCCAAAAATTGCTATTCTTTCAACAGGAGGAACAATTGCCAGCAAAATCGATTACCGGACAGGCGCAGTTACTTCCCAGTTTACTGCTGATGATATCCTCAGTGCAATCCCTGAACTCAGGCGAATAGCCGATTTCAAAGGCCGGGTAATCTCAAGTATTCTTTCGGAGAATATGGATTCCGATTCCTGGCAGAATCTTGCCCGTGCAGTTGTTGAAGAAATCGAAGCCGGAGCCAATGGAATAATTGTCACACACGGTACTGACACGATGATGTATACGGCTGCAGCCCTTTCTTTTATGATCGAAACGCCTGTGCCCATTGTGCTTGTAGGTTCCCAGAGAAGTGCAGACCGCCCAAGCAGTGATAATGCGATGAATGCAATCTGTGCAGCTTTAGTCGCAATCAGCGATATCGCTGAAGTTACTGTTGTAATGCATGGCACAACTTCAGATGATGTTTGCGAGATTCACCGCGGTACAAAAGTCAGGAAAATGCATACTTCCCGGAGAGATGCTTTCAAATCTATAAATTCTCTTCCGATAGGAATTGTGGATTACAATACAAGGGAAATTAAAACCTTTATTGATTATACCAGGCGCGGAGAAAAATCCCTCAAATTCAAGCCTGGAATGGAGTCAAAATGCGCCATCGTGAAATTCACTCCAGGTTCAGACCCTTCAATTCTTGACCTTTACATTAACAGTGGATACAAAGGATTGGTCCTGGAAGGCACAGGCCTTGGGCATGTTTCTACGAAATGGGTCCCTCAGATTCAGAAAGCTGTGGATGCAAAAATGCCTGTAATAATAACTTCGCAGTGCCTTAATGGTAGGATCTGCGACCGTGTCTATGACACAGGCAGGGATATGCTTAAAGCCGGGGCAATTGAAGGGGAAGATACTCTGCCTGAAACTGCCCTTGTTAAACTGATGTGGGTACTTGGCCAGACAGACGAATTTGATATGGCAATCCATATGTTAAAAGAAGACCTGAGCGGAGAAATTACCAGGTGCTGCTTTAAATAATAGTTGATAAAACAATAGTAATTAATACATAATCAGGAAGTATTAATTACTGACTAAATTATTGCCTAAAAAAACCGGTAAAAGAATCCTCAGTTCAATGCTCATTTTAATTTTTAGATATTCTTTTTTATTTTATCTATTCAATTCTTTTACCTATTCTATTTTGTGTAATACACTTTCAGAATCAGGCCTCCTATAACATACCATAAATTTAAATTAATTGTCTCTCCTTCTTTCATCCTAAATTTTATTATAAATACAATCTTATTTTTTCAATATATTTAAATAGAAAAAGATTTAATGTACAATGCTAACAGGTATCACGTTAACGATTATCATAATATAATTTATCCTCAAATTAAAAAATATACTTAATAAACCTTATTAAACCTACTATTCGAATAAACCCCCAAGGTTCGAATAAAAACTAGTTCCTGATCAAAATAAACTTAAAACAACTCAGAAACCCTCGATAAATAAGAATCAGATATCTGTTGGAAAATGTCTGTTTGAATACGTATGTCATTTATATAAATTGAAAATTAAAAAGGAATATTTCTATGGCCAGTACTAATAACAGATCGCTTTACGTTGTTATCGGTTTTGTATTATTTTTATTTCTTGGCCTGCTCTATGCTTGGTCATTGTTTATTGCCCCGCTCGAAAAAGATTTCGGTTGGACCCGTGCACAAACTTCTCTAATCTTCACGATATCAATTATATTCTTTTGTTTGGGAGGAATTGCAGGCGGCTTTATAACCGGCAGGAAATCTCCAGGGTTCACGATTTTGATTTCAGCCGTATTCTTATTATTTGGTTTTGGCGCTTCTTCACAGATAAATAGCCTTCCAGCCATTTTTATCACATATGGCGTGATAAGCGGATTCGGCATCGGGCTCAGTTATAATGCGGTCATAAGCACGGTAACCAGATGGTATCCGGAAAAACCTGGAGTTATTTCAGGCATTCTGCTTATGGGCTTCGGGCTTGGAGGCATGCTGCTGGGTTCGACAGCAACCGAGCTTATTAAATCAATGGGATGGCGTCCAACTTTTTTAATCCTTGGAATCAGCTTTGGAGTAATAGTCTTTAT
Organism: uncultured Methanosarcinales archaeon; assembly: GCA_964520335.1. Taxonomy (GTDB): domain Archaea; phylum Halobacteriota; class Methanosarcinia; order Methanosarcinales; family Methanosarcinaceae; genus Methanosarcina. The sequence goes on from CAZFNE010000009.1 coordinate 9,015, forward strand.
AGGCTCCAGAGTGATGAAGCTTCCACCTTCTGACTATGTCTTCCCCAAACCCACTGGCAAAGCAGTAAACGCCGGGGTTAAAGGTCTGGAAATTGATTCCTCCTCAATGCTGAAGAGACCCACTTTCTGGAAATATCTGGCCTGGAGCATTCTGTCAACTGCAATGGGGCTTTCCCTGATCGGGCATGCAGCCCCTTTTGCAAATGAACTAAAGGCTACAGCAGAACTGGCCGCCTTTGGGGTTGGGCTCATTTCCATTTGTAACGGCTCAGGGCGTGTTATCCTTGGGGCAATATGCGACAGGATTGGCTTGAAAAAGACAATGACTATAATCAACATAACTTATGTGATAGCAATTGTAGTATTGATTTCCGCAATTATGTCAAAAAGTCTCACGCTTATGCTTGTCGGATTCGTCTTTACAGGCTTCTCTTATGGGGGAGTTCCAACAATGAATACAGTATTTGCAACCAGCTTCTACGGAAGGAAATACTTCCCGCAAAATCTGGGATTAGTAAATACCAGCCTTATTGGTGCTGCAATTTTAGGCCCCTACATAGCAGGCACCCTCCACACAACCAGTGGTACGTATCTATCAACTCTTTATGCAATGGGTGTTTTTGCCGTCATTGCCTTTGGGGTAAACATTCTTATTAAGAATCCTTAACTCTTAAAAAACATGAGACTGCTGAGGAATAAGCCTCAGCATCCTTTATATTTTTTAATTATTTTAATAAGGTACCTAGCTGAGATATTTTTATTTTATTTTATTTTATTTTATTTTGTTTTAAAAGAGCAGGTTAGAGTTCCAAATAATTAACGTCAGAGTTCTGGAAAACTCAAGAAGGCAAAATAAATTTGAAAATAACCTAAAATATTCCAAGATAAACAAAAAACTTAATTCTTTTTCACAGGCAAAGTTTGGCCTCCATGAGGCATAATATGAATCCTGGCATCAGGGTTTTCAGAGAAAACAATATCTAAAGCGTCTTTTATGCTTTTCACAGGAGTAAAAAATGCCTCTTCTGCGTTCTCATCAGGAAGCTTTGATACGAGATAAATTTTGAATTTCTTTGCCATTTTTCCAATAATTGCGCTTTTATGCCCACCAAACTCAAAGCAGTTTCTGAAACGCTCTATTGCTTCATCCGGGGTTTTGCATTCTTTATTCCAGCATTCGTAAACCTCATTTCCTATACCTTCAGCGCACTCGGCAACAAGGATAATTGAGCCTCCAGCTTTTACGGCCTGGGTTGCGTTATCAAGCGACTTTGTGGCTTGAAAAAGGTTAATGTCTTTAGGGAACCCTCCACAGGAAACAATAACTGCATCTGCAGGCTCTACTGGAACTTTATACATGGAATCGACATATTCAATGCCTTTCCTGTGAGCTGCAATAAAATCCCCGGCAACGGCAGCAACTATCTCTTTTTTACTGTTAAGAATAACATTTAAGATAAAATCAAGCCCTATAATTTTTGCCGCTTCTTCCATGTCCTGCCTTACAGGGCCGTCAAACCTGCCGGAAACAGCATTTTCTTCGATCATCATTTTATGATTTGTAATTACGGATTTTTGCGAGCTTATGCCTGGAAGGACTGATTTTGCACCCCCGCTGTATCCTGCATAATAGTGGAACTCGATGCTTCCGGTTCCTATAAGTATATCCGCATCAAGGGCTTCGTCAAATATTTCGATAGGAGTCCCTCGAGAAGTTATCCCGATATGTTTACACCTGGAAATATCATGCTGGATGCATTTTATTTTATCAAAAATCCCCTCTCCCACGATCCTTCCCGATTCCTTTTCTGTCTGCTGCCTGTGCAGGCCAAGGGCGAAAATAATCGTTATATTTTCAGGCTTTACTCCCCCAAGGTAAAGCTCTTCAAGTAAAGGAGGAAGGATTTTTGCAGAAGGAGTTGGCCGAGTTACATCGCTTACAATAATTGCAATCTTTGAGTCTGGGTTTACTAGCTCGCATAAACGCCTGCTGTTTATGGGGCTTTCAAGAGCTTTCTTGATGAGAGTCTCAGCCTCTTGTATAATCTCGAATTCTGAAGGCAGGATAATACTGGAGATATTTCTCTCCGGAATTTCCAGTTCATATACCTCATTTCCAGAAGCAAGTTGGATTCTTTTTTCGTCTGCAGGCATGAAGAGTTTCACTTTTCTTTTTATTATATTTTTACTGTGTTTTTAGTATATCTGTCTTCTTCTTTTTTTCTTTTTTCTTAACTTTTTCCTTAGCTTTTTAAATTTTTATATTTCCAATTATCAATCTTAATATATTCTTTTTAGGGTTCTCTTCATTTCTGTTCAGAAGTTATTTCTTTTTGATTATTTACAGGCAGCGTCCATCCTCCATTGGGCATAATATGGACCTTAGCCTCAGGGTTTTCAAAAAGAATACACTCAACTGCTTCCTGGACACTTTTTACAGGAATAAAGAAAGCTTTTCTGCATTTTTCTTCCGGAAGGTTCGAGACAAGATAAAGCTTGAAATTTTTTGCCGCTTTTCCGACAGTAGCAGTTTTATGGCCCCCAAATTCAAAACAATTCCTGAATTTTTCTATAGCTTCATCAGGACTGTTGCATTCCCTGTTCCAGCACTCATATACCCGGTCCCCTATCCCCTCCGGACATTCAGCAACCAGCACTATTGATCCTCCCTTTTTTACAGCAGGAATTGCATTTTCAAGTGATTTTGTGGCTTGAAAAAGATTGATATCCTTCGGAAACCCGCCACAGGAAACAATAACTGCATCTGCAGGCTCTACAGGCACTTTATACATGGAATCAACATACCCGGCTCCTTTCCTGTGGGCTGCAATAAAATCCCCGGCAACAGCAGCAACTATCTGTTTTCTGCTGTCGATTACGACATTAAGGATGAAATCGAGCCCTGCAAGCTTTGCTGCTTCTTCAATGTTTTTCCTGGCAGGGCTGTCGATTTCCCCTGAAAGGGGAGTACCTTCAAAAAGTTTACTGTAAAAACCATGATATGAAAGTATAGTTTTTTCGGAACAGACTCCAGGCAGGATGGATTTTCCTCCGCCGCCATAGCCTGCATAATAATGAAACTCCACAGTGCCGATGCTTATTTTAAGGTCAGAGTCAAGTACCTCTTCAAAGACCTCAACAGGGGTTCCAAAACTGGTTTTTCCAACATACCTGCACCTTTCCCTGTTATGCTGGATGCATTTTATTTTAACAAAAATCTCTTTCCCTACAAGTTGCCTGCATTCTTCTTCGGTCTGCTGTCTGTGCAGGCCAAGAGCATAGACAATAGTAATATTCTCGTTTACTGCTCCCCCAAGGTAAAGTTCTTCGAGCAAAGGAGGAAGGATTTTTGCAGTAGGAGTTGGCCTGGTCACATCACTTACAATAATTGCAATCTTTGAGTCTGGATTTACAAGCTCACATAAACGCCTGCTATTGATAGGATTTTTAAGGGCTTTTTTAATAAAAATAGGCTCTTCTTCCCTGATCGTGGGTTCTGAAGGCAGAATAACACTGGAGATATTGCTCTCCGGAATTTTGACCTCTACTGAAGTGGTTCCGAAAGCAAGTGGGATTTTTTTTATTTTTGAAGTCATGTTTGTGCCCATATTTGTGCCAGCATTTTCGTTTTGATTTTATGTTAGATCCTGTCTTTCGCTTTTGTCCAAAGATGCTGTGGAAATTTATTCTTATAAAAATAGGAAGAGCAAGTATAAAAAGTAAACAAGTATAAAATAACTTTAAGGCAGTTCAAACCTGCACTTTAAGTTTATCTAAATTTAAACAGGAAGCATTAATACAAATAGCATACAAATTTGGATTCTAAGCTTATTTTCAGAATGCTTATTTCTTATTTTAGACCTTATTTAATGCTTTCAATAATAATCTTAATTATATTTCAGTTCTATTTTATCTGAATCCCCTTTATCTTTCTTTACAAGGAGAGTCCATCCTCCATTAGGCATTACATGAATCTTAGCCTCTGGATTTTCGGAAAGGATTTGTTCAACTGCTTCCTGCACACTTTTGGCAGGGATGAAAAAGGCACTCCTGCTTTCCAGATCCGGGAGCTTTGAAACGAAATAGAGCTTAAACTCTTTTGCAGCCTTTCCCACGATAGCAGCTTTATGGCCCCCAAGCTCGAAATGAACCCTGAATTTCTCTATTGCTTCTTCCGGAGTTTTACATTCTCTACTCCAGCGCTCATAGACCTTATTTCCTATTCCTTCTGCACATTCGGCAACAAGCACAATAGACCCCCTTTCTTTTACTGCAGGAATCGCGTTTTCCAGAGCCTTTGTTGCCTGATAAAGGTTGATATCCTTCGGAAACCCGCCACAGGAAACAATAACTGCATCTGCAGGCTCTACAGGCACTTTATACATAGAATCAACATACTCAGCCCCTTTTCTATGGGCTTCGATAAAATCTCCGGCAACAGCAGCAGCTACTTCCTTTCTGCTGTTAAGGACAACATTGAGGATAAAATCAACCCCTGTAAGCTTTGCCGCTTCTTCGATATTTTTCCTGGCAGGAGAATTAACATTTCCAGAGAGAGGGCCGCCTTCAAAGAACTTACTGTAAAAGCTGTGGAAAGAGTGAATGGACTTCTCGGAACTAACCCCAGGTAATATTGCCTTTCCCCCGCCTCCGTAACCTGCATAATAATGAAATTCCAGAGTCCCTGTACATATAATTACATCAGCATCAGCTACTTCCTCAAAGACCTCAACAGGCGTCCCAAAACTGGTTTCCCCTATGTGCCTGCATCTATTTTTGTCATGCTGGATGCATTTTATGTTTTCATAGATTTCTTCCCCAACTAGCTGCCTGCATTCTTCTTCGGTTTGCTGCCTGTGCAGGCCAAGAGCATAGACAATAGTAATATTCTTGTTTATTGCCCCTCCAAGGTAAAGTTCTTCGAGCAAAGGAGGAAGGATTTTTTCAGTAGGAGTTGGCCTGGTCACATCACTTACAATAATCGCTATCTTTGAGTCTGGATCTACAAGTTCACATAAGCGCTTGCTATTTATAGGGTTTTCAAGCGCCTTTTTGATCAAAAGGGTTGATTTTTCCTTTTCTTGAGGTTCTGAGGGCAGAATGATTCCGGAAAGATTCCTGTTAGGAATTCCAAATTCGATTTCTGCACTCCCAAAAGCCAGTGGGATCTGTTTTATCTTTTGTATATTTGTGCTCATGCCTGTGCCGCTTCTTTCTCATTAATCCTATATAACCATATAGGTAAACAAATAGCCAATTCAATTTCAAAAGCAATTCAAAGGGAAATCCTGAATGTAAAAAAATGCATTAAATTTTAGTCGATTACCGCATGTTTAAAAATTAGAAACCAATGTCATCAGGAGCATTACATAATAATTTCGTTTACAAAATATATATTATAATAAAATATATTATATAGTTTCCCCCCTATAAATATTAATCAATATTTTAAAGTTTATTATGTGGATTTGAATTGGGAGGTAAACAATGATCATTATTATTCATTATTCTCATGCAAAAATAAAGTAATAGATAAGAAAGAAATTTAGGAATCATACAAATAAAACAAAAAATAAAAAGAAAGAAAAAGGAGAAAAAAAAGAAAAGAAGAGAAAAATAATCAGTTCGACAATAAAGTTTAACTAAATCATTTAAACAAGGGAAAACTACAATTTATTACATCTCAAATGATTCTCCAGGTTCAAGAACAATGACTTTTGAATTGGTTTTAGTTTCTACCGCCTGCTTAAATACAAAGGGATCCTGCTCAATCACATCGAATGTATTATAATGCATAGGTATAACAAATCTGGGCCTGAGAAGTTCTACCGCTTTTACAGCTTCTTTTATTCCCATAGTAAATCTATCACCGATGGGCAAAAGAGCAATTTCGGGATCATAAAGTTCCCCTATAAGCTGCATATCCCCAAAAACACCTGTATCGCCTGCATGATATATGGCATGTCCATTTATTCCTATTACAAAACCAGCAGGGGAACCTCCATCAAAAGTAAAGCCTGACGCATCAATAGAAGAAGAATGAAGGGCCTGTGTCATGGTAAAAGATATACCCTCTATATTTACTGTTCCTCCTTTATTCATGCCTTCTGCAAAAACTCCTTTTGATTTTATGTAGTTTGCAACTTCATGGATGGAAATTATTCGACAGCCTGTACGTTTACCTATTTCTATAGTATCTCCCAGATGGTCACGGTGCCCATGAGTTACTGCTATAATATCGGGATTCAAATCTTCAGGGCTGCAGGGAGCCTTTGGGTTTCCGCAAATAAAAGGGTCAATCAGGACTTTTTTTTCGGCTTCGAGTAAAAAAGCAGCATGTCCAAGCCAGGTAATCTTTATATCAGCCATTTCTTTACCTCGAGTCAGTATTTTCAGTATTATGTTTGCACCTTTCTATTATTCTGACTATTCTGATTATTCATACTTTTGCCAAAACGTAACAATCAGTAATGTATTTTTCTATAATTCCTGGCTTTTTCGAATAATAATTTAAAAAAATAATTGAAAAAATAATTCAAAACATTACCCGGGAATAAAACAGGATAAAAACGTAAGAGCCTATCTAAAGCTCATGTTTTATTTATTTGTATGCTATTCTTGTTCTATAAATTATTATTTAATTATTCATATTTTACATTTAAAGAGGTTTTAGATGAAAATAGGGTTGGTAATTCATGGGCCTGAAGTAATCGATTCGGGAGAAATAATAACAGTTCTTGAGAAACTTTCTCTTCTGGGGGTAGTTGAGACAAAACTTAGCGGAACCATGGGAAAAACGGCTGTTCTTGATGCAGGGCTTGAGAATATTATAGATATAACCGAACATCTCAAGCCAAGCGCCCGCATAGAAGCTTTTTTTGAAACCCATGACCTTGTATGCCTCCTGAACAGAGGAAAAACTATCGAAACAGGGCGAGCCTTTGGACAGATGGTTGCTGCCAGGCTTACCGATCCTGAGAAAAAGCCCCTGGTCCAGATTGAAAGCCCGGGCAGCACTGAGGGAAGATTAATCCCTCTTAATAAAAAAGCCAGCAGATGTCTTCCCAGGCTCTCAGAAATTTTCGGGCTGCCTGCAGAAATTTTTCTGCCATTTCAAAGCCAGCTTAAGGTAGAAAAGTCTCCTGACAGCTCTAAAATCCGGGTTATTCGCAAACTTTCAGGTGTGTTTCCTGGAGAAAATATCCTCATAAATGGAATAGTTGTTGGAAAAGCCCTAAACTCTGATATTACTATTGTTTCTGAGAACGGGTTTATTGCCGAAATCCAGGGAGGAGAGATAAAAGAGCACGGGATGGAAAAGCTTCACAACTATGAAAAAAAGGAACCTCTTGATCTTACAAAAGCCTGGGTAAAAAGTGGAACTATCAGGAGAGAACTTTCCTCTTCAGGCTTATCTCCAGATGCTTCAGCTAGAATTACGCCTGCAAGGTGCACAGGGCTTTTTTCAAGCTCCCCTGGAAAGGTCGTGCTTATAGATCACGCAGCAGAATATACCTTTGAACTGGCTGCTGAGGCAGAACTTGTAATTACGGTTGGAGACGATACAACAGCTATAGCAGGCGATATTCTGTACAGGCTTGGGATTCCTATTATAGGGATAATAGATGGGGACTGTGATGATCTCGTGTGTACAACTGTAGCTTCTCCTGGTTCAACTGTAATCACAGTAACGTCCGGAAATGATGATTTAATCGGAAAAGAATTAAAACAAAAATTCTTCGGGGAAGAAAACTCAGTTTTCATGGAAGATATCTGCGGTTTCAAAGAAAAAGTGTTAAAGCTTGCACAGCCTATGATTGAATCCATTTTTGAGTATTGAAAATATAAGCTTAAGAAATCTTAGGAGAGTAAAAATAAGTTTAAATTTGTTCTGAATTTGACCCAGTTTTTATCTAAATTTGGCCAGAATTTAATTAGTAATTTTTTTCAAGCTTATTTTTTCACGCCTTTCAAACCTCTTATAAGCTCTTCAATATCCCCAACAAATTCCAGGCCCGAGTTCCTTCCTTTTCCAGAATAGATAAGTTCAGTACCAGTACTTTTTTTCTTTAACAGAGCCACATCAATATTAGAACTTAGAGACTCGTTAACCTTTGCTGTCATCTCCCCAAGTTTTGGCGCTGGAAGCTCGATGCCTTCTGACCTACCCGCATTAATATCAATCCTGTAATTCTTATCCTCTAGCCGGATTCGAATATGATTCTCTGTTACATCGAGTTCAGTAAGTTTTGCCCCGGTATATGTAGTAAATCGGTATAATTTCTTGTCGTATAAAAAGCCAAAGATATAACCTGTAAAATAGCTTCCAAGCCAGGGAATCTTAGCAATAGAGCCCGAAAGAGAAACTCCTTCCCGATCGAAGTGGTTTGTCTGCATCCATATCCAGGAAGATGGCATTGAAGCACCCCAATCTTTTTCAAGATAACCTCTCCCGCCAGAAAGATCTATTTCTCTGCCCTCAATCTCGATAAATCCTTCAAGCGTATGATCCATGCTTAAAATGCCATGATAACATTCCATTCCGAGCACAAATGCATACCAGCCCATTACCCCAGGAGATAGAAGCTTTACAGGCCAGGGATATGTATCTTTGAAGCGAATACGGCCATTAATCAGGGCTGTCTGGGTTTCTCCTTGATTGAAATTATTATGATTAAAGCTATTCTGGTTGAAATCATTCTTATTGAGAATATTTTGGTCAATTTTGTCTGGAATTCTGTCTGGATCGAGATTATTTTTGTCAAGATCACTTTGAGAGAGGTTGAGTATAATCCCTTCTGTGCTGAATGAAGATTCTCCAATGGTAAGCTCAAATTTTTTATCGTTTGCCTTTAACTCATCGAGAAGATACCTGAAATAGTGCATTCTGTTTCCTCTGGCATCTATGAACATTATGAAAGCATGGGATTTCAAAGGGTCAGCAGTTATGGATACCCCAGCAATAATAGCATAAGCATGCTTTTCGCTCCTGTCTACCAGCTTAAAATACCAGCCCTCAAAAAAGTTTTTCTTCTTTCCCCGGCCGTGAAACGCCCCAGGCTTCCAGAAATCAAGCATAATATATACAGGAAAGCATCATTTAAAATTCTAGGGATAATTCCGCTTTTTTCTATTTTTAGAAGGCAATCTTCCTGCTGTCTTTTCCCAATAAATTTACCTGTTGAAAAAGCCTTTTATTTCAGCAACTATTTAATAGTTTAAAATAAGTTCTTCAATTGTAGCAAAGGACTTGTTGCCACCCCCATAAAAACGAGGTGAGAGTAAAACTCTCACCGACAATTGTAAAATTAAGAGCTTTTAGATTAGTTTAAAAGCTTAAAGACCTCAAATTTTTCGCATTTGTAAAAATACCAACAATTTATGACTTTTTTCACCCTGTAATTCTTTTGTAAGAACACAGAAGTTATTGCAGGTTTAATTTTCAGGACTTTCGACTCTGTTTAATCTTAGCTTTTTGAAAATACCTGAATTTCCTGAGATAAGATACTAAATTGTGTTCTTGTTGAATTATGTTCAGTAAAATCCAATCTTGTCCAGTAAGTAAGCAAGCGCCAAGACCAGAATAACTAAAGTAAAAAATACTATTGGTAAATCTTCTTTTTCCGTTTCAGCCATTTATATCACTGAAATGGAAATTGGTTTAAGTCTATAAATATGTTCATATTGAATTTACTTAAAAAGCATTGTATATAACAGGTTTTGTCTAATGCATATAATCTATACTACTTAGTAATTAGAGTGTGAGAACCTTAAAACAATTTATGGCAAACATATAAATATCATAAAATAGGAAATAGGTTGTTGTGTGCTTGTAAGATTATTTCGTCACAGTCCACATATCTTTTCATCCACATCCATCAAAAAAATAAAGTGGCGCAAGCTTATGAGCAAACAATGCAGATAAAAGGTTTACTTCCCTCTAACCTTTTATTTGCAAATAATATACATTTTTAAATCAAGGCCTTTAAAAAAATAATGCGAAGACTGTTTTTCAAGAACTGGGAGTTTTTCGATACCGGTTCTTTGGTGCATTTTTTCTAATTACCACTATAATTATATATTACGTTTCATATCGAACCAATAGCGCAAACCCATATGTTCCTTCAAAACCTTAGGATTATTCATCAAAGAATAATTTGATCAAAAGATTCATAATTAAGGACAGCATATTATATATCGCTATTCGAATTAAGACAAATCCATCCACGGGAAGGGCTGATCTCCCTTCCATTTTTATTTATTTTTGAGAAAAAATTAAAAATCGTTTTTAAAATTAGGAAAAATAAAGACAATTTAAAGCTTGAACTCCTTAGCCATTTCCTGGAAAACTTTTCCTTTATCAGTGGTGATGAAAAGCCCATTTTCATGTTTTAAAAGCTCTTTTTCTTTCAGCATTTCCAGATACTTTTGGGCAAGGTTAAAATTCAGATTTACTTCGTATACAATATGGGTTTTCTTTGCCCCATGCATAGCAACTCGTAAAATATCTACTGCAATATCAGTCCTACTTCTTCTCAGTAAAATTCCTCCCCACGATAGATTTGAAAAAAATCTTTGCTAGAATTCTCTACTTTAAAGTGTTTAAAGCCCTATCTTTGATAGGTAACAAAGATTCTAAATATTAAAGATTTTACCTTCTATATAAGGTATTTGTTTATTCAATAAGTGACTTTGCTATTTAAAAGAAGAAGTTAAATATAGAATATCTGGATTTGAGAAGAGAATACTAATTAGAGGAAAGATTTGTGCACCAGAAGTCCCGAATTTAATTTTTAGTCATAATAATACAGACATTTGTATGATTTAATTTGATTTTGCTATAAAAATGATTACAGGAACATTTGAGGGTTAATTTACTTTATGAATTCTCCTAAATATTTCCGTAACTGCCCCTAACAATAGAAAGAAATTAATACACTCAAAGATAAATTCTAGAGTTATCCGGCAAATGGGGGTTTAAATTCTGGATATATTAGTGAGATTTCAAGAGACTATTGATAGCGTTAAAGAAGAGTATTTTCACACAGAAAAAGAAAAAGAAGAAAACTGCCCATACAGGATAAAGCAGACAAAAAATAGAAAAACAATTTTGATTAATTGCAAGGAATGCAATTCCCCATCTTCGCTTAATGATAGACGTTGCAGAAAAAATATTTTAGAAATTTTAAGAAAAGAAGTTAATATTGATTGCCTGGTACTCTCAAGGTTATATGAAAGGGACTACGAAGGAGAGTTTCTTTCTTTACTATATAATTTAGCAAGCTTCAAAGAAATTATTGCTGCATACATAAGTACGGAAAAAGTTCCGGAAAACTGTTCCTTACTAGAAAAAGACGAATGCAATTTAGAAAGGCAAGAATTACTTAGTTCCTTTGTTAAGCTTGTAGAAACAGATCCATTGGAAGCCCGTCTGGAAATAAAAAGGTGCATTGATGAAAATGTCTTAAAAAAGGCACATGATATCCAACCGTCATGTACTGTCTGTTCTGAGTGTTTCTATCAGATGCTTCATGAAATTGAAAAAAAAATATCTTCTTTTCCTGAAACCCAAATTTATTTTCCTATGCTTAAGCGGATAAATCCCCAACAGCCCTTACTAAAATCAACAAATTTTCCTGATTTTGAAATAGAGTGTTTTAAAACCGGATATAAAGAAATAAATGATCCGGAAAGGTTGGCAAAAAATTCTCGGATAAAAATTTCTGAAGAATCAGAAGAAGGTATTAAAAAACCAATAAAAGAGCTGGAAAACGAGATTGGAAAACTTGTAGATAAAATAACCCGGAATTTGAGAAAAGATACTTCAGAAGAGATTATTCTCACATCCCCTTCTGAAAACTCTAGATGCCCAATTTCCGGAAAGAAAAAGGAAATGGAAAAAGAAGGGAAAAAAGCCAGAGAAAATAAAAAGAGGAAAAGAGAATGGAAGCCCGAAAACGAAAAAGGGAAGTATAGCGAGACTCTTTCGGAAGAAATTTTTGATTATGAAAGTGCGATTAAGTGCCATGTAAGACCTCCGTTTTCCAGTTCCAGGGTTTATACTGAAGCCCCCTTAAACACGGAATTCTTAGAGTGCTATGAGATAAGCAACAAAGAAGGAAGAAGTCTTGAAGTTTCCATTTACAGGTATACAGATAGGCCTGAAAAGCTTTACATGATCTGTCCACCGGAGTATAATTTACTTCAGGAAGAACTGAGGCTAATAGAAAAAGTCCGAAGTAAAATGATCAGGCACAGGCCAAAAGACCTGGATTTTGTAGACCCTGTAGGAGCCAGGGAATATTTCAAACGCATGGCAAACGAGCTTCTGGAAGACGAACTGCTTGCAGGCGGGGAAAACTGTACCCCTGAAGAACTGGAAAAATATGCAGACCTGCTTGCAAGATATACAAACGGGCTTGGAATTGTTGAAGACCTGCTTTCGGATTCCAGAATTACTGATGTATATATTAACGCGCCTGCAGATACAAATCCTGTTCATGTTGTAATAGATGGGGAAGAATGTGTAAGCAATATATTTCTTTCACAGGATGATCTTGATGCCCTTGTATCAAGGTTCAGGACAATCAGTGGAAGACCTTTTGGCGAAGCAGTTCCAGTACTTGAATTAAATCTTGAGGCTTTTGGAGTCAGGGTTTCGGTAATAGGGGACCCATTGAGTACAAACGGGCTTGCTTATGCTTTCCGGAAGCATTCACTTTCTCCCTGGACTCTTCCGAAATTAATCAATACAGGCTCTATCTCTTCATTTGGAGCCGGACTTTTAAGCTTCCTAATGGACGGACAGGCTTCTGTGCTTGTTGCCGGGGAAGTCGGTGCTGGAAAAACATCTCTCTTGTCAGCTATGCTGCTGGAAATTCCACAGAAATACAGGATTTTGACTATAGAAGATACACATGAACTTCCTGTTGAGCAGCTTCAGGACCTGGGCTGGAAAGTACAGGGAATGAGCTCTTATTCTTCGGTTTTAAAATCAGGGGCGGAAATGAGCCCTGAAACTGCACTTCGAGCTGCTCTCAGGCTTGGAAATTCTGCCCTCGTGCTTGGGGAGGTAAGAGGACCTGAAGTAAAAGTACTCTACGAAGCCATGCAGGTTGGAAAGGCCGGGAATTCAGTTATAGGCACAATCCACGGTTCTTCTATTGAAAACGTGTATGAGAGAATTGTACATACCCTTGAAGTTCCGCCGGCTTCTTTTAAAGCAACAGACGCCGTAATAATCTGTTCAGCAATCAGGCTTGAAGGCACTATGAAAAAACTGAAGAGGGTGAGCCGTATCGCTGAAGTTACAAATACTCAGGTAGAAAATCCTGAGCCCTCTGAAATTTTCACGGATATAATGGATTACGATGCTGCCCAGGACTCTTTGCTTCCAGGCAAAGCGCTTGAACAGGGACAGTCCGAGCTTATCGAAAAAATTTCTAGAAAATGGGGAATTTCCATAGATAGGGCTTTAAAGAACATTGAAGTCCGCACAAAGATAAAAGAAAAGATTGCCCTTGAGGGGCTTCATAAGCCTATTTTACTCGAAGCAGAAGCAGTCACCCAGGCAAACAATATGTTCTGGCTGCTAATGGATTCAATGGGTCAGGAAAAAATAGGCAGAGATGACCAGCAGAAGGACTCTGATTTTGGTCTTGAGAATGAGCTGGAGATAAGAGACGACATGGAATCGCTTTATAAAAAATGGGAAATATGGTTTGAGGCCTTCGCCAGGTACTTTAAAGAAAAAAATTAAGGAATAAAATTTAGTGAATAAAATATTGGAAAGCAGGGTGAATTTTGGAATAAGATAATACTTCTGGGGGATGGGATGATAGAGGACGGGGCAGATGCAAACAACTGGTATGTAAGAGCCTGCAAAATCACCGTAAAAAAATGGGCATGGACAATTCCAGACAAAGCTGCTTTTAGCCGGAAATGTGAAAAAAGTGTCAGCTCCGAATACAGAGATGCGCTTGTCTTTACAGGCTTTAACCTGGAAGCTTTTGAAACAATTCTTTTTTCCTATGTCGGAACTTTTGTAGTCTTAATCCTGCTCCTTTTGTTAGACTTATTTCTGATATTTTCCAGGAGTTTTGATTCGAGAACCCTTTTGATTTTAGGAAGCCTTACGCTTATAATTCCGTTTTCTATTCTTTATTACTTGAGCGAATATGTAAAAATCAAGGCCAGACTCATGAGAATTTCCTCCCTTGGGGATATTCCTGAGATCCTGAGTTACATAGTCATGTCCATGAAACTTGTCCCAAACCTTGAACATGCTGTTCTTTTTGCTGCCCGGAATTCTGAAAGGCCGCTTGCAAAAGACTTGAAAAAACTTATCTGGAGCCTGAATTTACGCCTGTACAGCAGTATGGATGAAGCTCTTCTTTCTTTTGCAGACCTCTGGGGGAGAAACAGTGAATTTTTCAAACGTTCGCTGCACCTGATTAAAAGTTCAACTGCAGAACCTGATGAGGCGTTGAGGATAATGACGCTGAACCGGGCTCTTGATATAAGCCTCGAAGGGACAGAAAGCCTTATGGACGTTTTTGCAGCAAAACTAAAAACCCCTAGCTATATTCTTTACTCGATTTTTATCCTTATCCCGCTCGCCCTTGTAGCCCTTTTGCCTGCAGTTACGGTTGTTGGCATGAAACCAAAAATTACTGACCTTATACTTCTTTATGATATTATTTTTCCCGCGCTTGCGATTCTTTATGCCGAATATATCCTTATGCAAAGACCTGTTGCTTTTATTCCTAAAAGAATTCCTGATTCCCATCCTGACCTTTCAGAAATAAAGCGAAAGAAAAAATTTGCTCAGGTATGCGCTCTTGCCGCCTTTTTCGTAATAGCCCCACTTGGATATCTGCTGCTTGCTTTTGGAAACCCCAGGGAAATTGTAGCGACCGCTCCCCTTGAAGGTTATCTTCCGCCAACCCTTCCAATCATTTTAGGAGGAGTTGCAGGCCTATCGATTTTTCTATATATCTCATCAGCTCCTTATAAAAAAATAAGAGATACAATAAAACAGATGGAGCAGGAATTTGCAGATTCGCTTTTTGTGCTTGGAAGACGCATTTCTGAAGGAAAAGCTCCTGAAGAAGCCTTTGCGTACACAGCAAAAACTATGGAAGGCTCAAAAATCGGGCAGGCCCTGGAAGGAATTTCCATGAACCTGCTCAGTATGCGAACAAACCTCCGGGATGCTATTTTTGACGAAGACTTTGGGGCTTTCAGGCATATTTATTCTGAAAGAATCCGAAATACCATGCTTCTTTTTACTGAAAGCGTACACAAAAACCACGAAGCTGCAGGGGCCTCCCTTATCAAGCTTGCAGACCACTTAAAGGAACTCGGTGCAGTCGAAGAACGCATCAAGGGTTCTCTCTATGATGTTACTTCAACCATGCGTTCTACTGCTATAATTTTTGGCCCCCTTATTGCAGGAATTACCCTCGCTCTTGCCGAAGTTATTACAAAGATCCTGGGCCAGGTGGCTGAAAGAGTGAACAGGATGCCTGCAGACATGTCTGAAATGCCAGTTCAGTTCGGACAGGAAGCATTTTCCCAATCCATTTCTCCTGACCATTTTTTGCTTGCAATAGGAATTTACGTTATCCTTATAAGTGCTATCCTTACCCGTTTTGCAGGCTCAATAGAATACGGAGGAGATAGGGAGCAGCTTAAATATGACCTGGCCTGCATGCTGCCGATATCAATCGCTATATTTGCAGTCTCCACTGCAGCTTCAAGAATTGTTTTCAGCGGCCTGGTGTAAATTGCAAGTAAATACAGCCAGCTAAGAAGGAGTTAATCAGTCAGATGGCTAATAACTTAAAGCTTAAGAACAACCGTGACATAACAAGCTAACCAAAATATTAGATACTATTAATATGTAATATAAGGAAGTTCCATATTCCTTTAATCAAGCTTATTTCTGGAATTAGGGCTTAAATCAAGCATCTTTTTTTCGAAAATATACAACTTTAAAGTCTTCTTTCTAAAAGTATCTTTATATGTTAATCAGTTAATTTTGAACCGTTGGCCCAAGATATTGGGCATGATAATTATAAAAAATGAAGCAGGCTTATTATATTCCGAACTTGTCAAATGTTATAATGATAAGCAAGCCTGATGCAATTAAGTTAAGGGAAATAATTAACATTGGTTGACATATCCGCTAATTAGCAAATTTACGGCAGCAGTGTATCATTATTTCCTGAAAATTCAGAAATCCAACCTGCAGAATAAAAGAGGTGAATTTTGTGAAAATAAAACATATATTAGCTATATTTCTTATTCTTACAATTGTTTTGCCTTCTACGGCACTTGCAGCCAGTACTCCGACTGCCAGTTTTAAAGTAAGTAAAAATTCCGGCTATGCGCCTCTGAAAGTAACATTCACGTACACCGGAGGAAACACGAAACTTGTTAAATCTCATGTGTGGAGCTATGGAGACGGCCACACCTGCAAATCCTGCTGGCATCCCTCACATACATATACAAAACCCGGAAAATACAAAGCTACCTTAACTATTAATACAGCTAAAGGAAAGATTTCAAAATCAACTTACATAATTGTAAAGAAGAGATAAAAATGTACCTAGGTGGTTAAAAACCACCAACCTTTTCTTCTAAATTAAGAGATTGCTAATTATAATTTATAGACTTTTTATGTTATTTACGATCCTGATTCTAATTTCAAGTATATTTATGGATTTGGTCAAATAGTATTCAATTAGACAATCTCATATATTTTTTTTGCAGGCGCTCTTAATACTTCTTTTGCCTGAGATTCAGTAAGGCCAGCTCCCATTGCAATTTTAAGGGCATTTTCATTCGTAATAAGATTTTCAGGGGCATGCGTGTCAGTATTTAGTACAAGGGTTGCCCCGATTTCCAGAGCAAGCCTCGCAACGTGCCCATTTGTCCTGTTATGGCCGTTCCTGGCAGTAATTTCAAGAAAAACCTCATTTTCTTTCGCAGTTTCAACATCTTCTTCGGAAATCAGGCCAGGGTGGGCAAGAATATCCACATACTCACAGACAACAGAAGCTTTATTTGTTCCAGGGGCAACCGGCTCTGCTATTGTTTCCCCGTGTACGACCACGATATCTGCGCCGAGTTCTTTTGCCTTTTTCGCAAGAGGGGCAATTTTTCTTGGTGGCACATGGGTCAATTCTACTCCTGCTAAAACACGAATATCCCATTCATTTTCCAGGTACTTTGCTTTCTGGGCAGCCCTTATAAGTTCCTCTAAATTGACGTAATCAGCATGGTCAGTAATTGCAATAGCTTCGTAGCCGTGAATAACTGCCCTTCTGACAAGTTCGCTTGGAATCAATTCCCCGTCGCTGAAAATGGTGTGAGTATGAAGATCAATCAACAGGATCACCGTGTTGAACCTTTTTAGGCAACCTTTTTAATTTATGCAAATTTTTAATTCGGAATCTTCTATTCTCAGATTCGTTCTTTATTCTTATTACCCAAATTAATTACTTTAATTACATTTATTACTTTAATAATATTAATTACTCTAATTATATTTTAATCTGTGTATGAGTCAATCTTAATATACATCTTTATAGAGAAGAATTATTTGATCGAATATTTGATCAAATAGAATTCCCCGTTTTTCCAAGCCTTTCTGTTACATCCGCAAAAGCAAAATTAGGCTTGACATCGGTTATGCTGATTTTAACTTTTTCTCCAACTTCAACTTCCTTTACAAAAACAACAAAGCCTTCGATAAGGACTGCTCCATCTCCGGTTGAACCCAGATTTTCAATGTCCACAACAAATTCGTCGCCTTTGCGGAGAGGAGCTGTAAGGAATTTCTTCCCAATAACATAGATTTCTGCGCTTTGCGAGCGGGAGGCTTTTGGGGAATAAGCAGAAGTTTTGACAAAGTTTTCCTTTACTTTTTGCAGGTAATCATTAAACATATCTCCCTGGAAAACCTTGACAACAAAGTTCCCTTTGGGCTTAAGGATTTTTTTTGCACATTCCAAGGCAGAGGTTGAAAGCTCGATTGACCTTGCATGGTCATAAGACCAGTTACCAGACAGGTTTGGAGCTGCATCACAGAGCACGACATCTGCTCCTTTTGCTCCGACAATCTGGATGATCTTCTTTATAGTTGAATCTGCGTTTATGTCTCCCTGGATAGTTTCAACGCCTTCGATTGGGTCAATTCTCTGCAAATCTACCCCAAGGACTTTCCCGCCTGAGAGCTCTTTTGCAACCTGCAGCCATCCGCCGGGAGCTGCCCCTAAATCCACTACTGAGTCTCCCCGATTGATAATCTTATGTTTTTCATTAATCTGCTTGAGCTTAAAGGAAGCCCGCGAGCGGTATCCTTCCTCTTTTGCCTGCTTATAATAATAATCTCTTCTATCTCTTGCCATTACTTATCTTCCCTGCCCTGAAAGCTGATATAGGTTTCGCAAATCCTGGATAACCTGGATAATGTACCTCACATACCTCTTATATCCCTATACCCAATACCCAATATATCCCGAATATTTTCTAAATTTTAAATCATGGAATTAGCGTTCTCGCTCTTGCTTTCGTCTATTCCGAACAGAACTACCGAACAAATCAATATAATTACAGCGGCCCACACTGCTTTTACTCCAATAAACGAAGTAAGTAATGCTCCGAAAACAGCCCCTGTTAAAAATGAGAGGTTGATTGTGGAAAATCGAACAGCCTGTAAAGCTGATTTATTGTCTTTTTTTGTGACAGCATTATAAATTTCGTGTATGGAAGAGCGTAAATTTCCAGTAATCATTGTCGTGTTATATGTGGAACCTTCAAGTTTACGAAAAGAACTGACCTGGACTGCAGAAACAAACGAGATTGCAACGGTTACAATGAGACTCGGGCTTGTGTAGGGTATAAACCCTACAAGGAAAAGAACTGCAATTTCAAGAATTAAAACTGCTCTCTCAGCATCCGGGACAAATAGGCGTACTGAAGGCTTTTTTAAAATTTCGGCTACTATTACTCCAATAACAAATGCAAGGACAGGAACTGCATGAAGAATTGCTTCTCCCCACTTTCCTGTTGCAGCCTCTATACCCATAAGTACAACATTTCCAGTCTGGGCATTGGCAAAAACTCCCCCATGCCCTACAAAGGTATAGGCATCCAGAAATCCCCCTACAATTGCAAGAAGGATTCCGAGCTCTACAGATTCAGAAGTAAACTTTTTAAAATTTAATTTTTCAAAACCCATTTTATATTCATTTTTCAACATTTGCATTTTTATCATTTAGAATTCGAAAGCGTATTTAATTATGTTAAGTTGAAACAAACTTCCTTTTAATTATATTTAAACTTTATTATATTATCCAACATAATTTATTAAGTTTTAAAGCCTAAATTAAAGTTTAACTTTATAGAAATTTTAACCTATTCGAATTTTTTTCTGAATAATCAATTGAGTTTCAATTATGAAAAGTAGTTCTGAGAGCCTACATATCGAAAACGAGTCTATTTTTAGATGGGTTCATATTGTTATGTTTACCTGCCGACTTTAGGTGACGTAAAGAATATGGAAATTAGCAAATACACATGTCAAATTGTCTTAATCGATTTTCTGATGAGGAAAATAATTCTGAGATTTTTTACTTATTTGCAGAAAACTGAGTTTTGGGATGAGCTCATTTTTTATTGTAGCTTTTCTTTTTCTTATTGGTTCCTTTTAGGAAGGTCGCTCTCCTGCGTCGAGCGTGACAGGAAAGGTTCATTATGGCGAGTATGTTTTACGGGTCAGAGTTTTTGTAATTTAATCCTCTTTAACCCAGGAAATCAGGCTCACACTAAATGCCTTCTAGAGCTTAAAACAGTTCTAAGGACTTCTTCTCCATTATTTTTTTCAAGCTTTATATCCAGAGCTTTTTCGAGGACTTCATATTTAAAAGGCAGACGTTTCTGGGTTTCCTTTATCAGGAACGAGTCTCCGCTCATAATGATATAATCTACTGGATTTTCGGGAGGGATTTCTTCAAGAAATTTATCCAGGGCTTCATAGACTTTATTCATATGATGAGCGATATCCTCTTCTCGAAGCCGCTCAAACCTGCGCTGGCTGAAACCTCCTTTACTGTGCTTTTCTTTAACGCTGCTGCGGATAAGTTCTTTTTCATCAAAGACTTTTGCATCCGGGGTAAAGCCTATAAATGACTCTCCTGCATGTAAAATGAGAATAAGAAGCTTGTAATCGTTTTTCAGGCTTTCTTCGAGAAAAGTAGTTTCAAAACTGTCCTGAAGATACCAGGCCTGTTTGGGAATCGGAAATGGAGGAATTATAATTTCGGAGATCATGCGGTGAAAATCATAGAAGAAAACTTTGCCTGTTTCCGATTCAAGCCTGTTGATAAGAGCAATATTATCCTGTCCAATTCGCTCAAGAATTTTTTCTCCGAGCACTTTTGAGAGTTCAAAACCCGCAGGCAAATATACGGAAAGTAATTCATCTGCAGCCGAACGAAAGGAGTTTAGTTTAAAAAGATAGGCCTCAAAAGCTGAAGGACTGAGGGTTTCAGTAAAGCGAAATTCAAGCTTGCCCTGAAATTTATTTTGAAGAAGCTCAAGTTCACGGGAAAGGGCCTGAGTTCGAGCAAGTTCCTGATTTAATCTTGTTTCGGCTTCCTGCCTGTCTGCAGAAGCCTGCTTTACGAAAACCTCTTTTTTTTCAAGCTGAGATTTTGCATT
>CAZFNE010000010.1:0-29109 GCA_964520335.1 uncultured Methanosarcinales archaeon
CCTTTCCAGTCAGAATCATTAAAAGGAGGATTTGAAAGGATAAAATCAGCTTTCAGGTCTTTATGCAGGTCATTATGAAAAGAATCGCCCCATTTAATTCCATCATTGTCTATCCCGCGGATAGCAAGATTCATTTTGCAAAGGCGCCAGGTTGTCTGGTTTGATTCCTGGCCGAAAATTGAGATGTTTTCAAGGCGGCCGTTATGAGCTTCAATAAATTTTTCGCTCTGGACAAACATCCCGCCTGAGCCGCAGCAAGGATCATAAATTCTGCCTCTGTAAGGTTCTATCATTTCTACAAGAACCCTGACGATACTTCTTGGGGTATAGAATTGCCCTCCACGCTTCCCTTCAGCATCCGCAAACATGCCAAGGAAATACTCGTATACTCTGCCAAGTACGTCTTTAGAACGACTTTCCTTATCCCCAAGCCCAATTGTGCCTATAAGATCAATTAGTTCACCCAGGCGCTGTTTATCAAGACCTTCTCTTGCATAGTTCTTTGGAAGCACGCCTTTAAGAGTATTATTATCTCTCTCGATTGCAGTCATGGCGTCATCCACAATTTTTCCAATTGCGGGCTGCTTTGCACTTCTTTCCAGATGATTCCAGCGGGCTTCAGGAGGCACCCAGAAGACATTTTCTGCAAGATATTCTTCCGGATCTTCAGGGTCAGCTCCTTCCTCAACTTCTAATGAAAGTTTTTCATACATTTCTTCGAAAGCATCTGAAATGTATTTCAAAAAGATCAGGCCGAGAACCACGTGTTTATACTCGGCTGCGTCCATATTATTTCGGAGTTTATCTGCAGTCTGCCAGAGCTTTTCTTCAAAACCTAGATTTGCACCGTTTGAACCTGTTATGTTTTTTGCCATGGGTGATCAACATTTTAATAATTGTCTAGTCTAAGGCACGAACTATTATAAAATTGCTGATTTGAGCATCTGCTAAAAGTTCATATTCTCGAAAGGTTTTCAGGTAATTGTCCTTACTTAAACTTAAAAACCAAGAATGTTTGTTGTAAAGTTGACCTTATTTGTAAGGTTGACCTCATAGATCGAAGAATTAAAAATAGAGTTATTAAATCCGTATTTGAAATAATCGAGCATCTGATTATGAAAAATAACTATAAAATTTATACTCATTTTCATAAAATTTCATTTGGAGTGAGCTCCTGATCACCCTTAATCCCTAAGTTTAAATCCTGGATTTATTCTGATTTGGCTTGTGGAATTATCTACGAAATTATTTTTATATTATATCCATCGGAAAGACTACTCTCCTGTGCTGACTGTACAGGACACGTTAAAGATAGCTGCTAAGTTTCCTCAACATAACGATTTGCTTATCCTTTCTGGATTATTCATCTTTTCTAACTTGCCAGGTTCACTTTATTTTATTGATCAGGTCAAGGAGGTTCAGTTTTAACTCTTCTTTTGTGGAATCCGAAAATTCATCCAGAGCATCCAGGCTTTTCAGGGCTTTTTCAAAATAGGATTTTGCAAGGACGCGGTCTTTTTCAACATAAGCTGCTCCCATAAAAATATCCAGATAGATAAAATCGTCATATCTTTCAGTGAAATTCCTGTACAGTTCCTGAAGTTTTTCAAATTCGCCCCTTTCTGAGAGCAATGAGGTATAAAGGCCTAACAATTCATAAAAATCCGGACCGTTTTCCAGCAGGAAATAAGACTTTTCTTCATCCGTCATTGAAAGGAATCTTTCTTCAATTTCGGCCATAAGCTCTTCTTCAGTTGATTCTTCTCCATCTTCTTTTCCATATTCTTCTACAAAGTCAAAATAATCCTCTTCTTCTCCTTTTAAAAGCATGAGATCTGCATGTTTACTGGACAGGCCCATTTTAATGGCTAGCTTTTGTACACTCTCTTCATATTCTTTGGCTTCTTCCTCCGTAAAAAGCCCCATAATGTAAGTAGCCCATTTGAGGTAAGCCTGCTCATCTTCCATCCATGCCCTGTTGTCGATGACCTCTAAAACATAATCGATTATCAGCTCAAACTCATGAAGGGTTATTGACTCTTCTTCAAGGAGCTCTATCAGGTTTTCGAGAATTTCTTTTTCAAGGTCGTATTCAAAAAAAGAAATATTCTTATCAGAGTTTTCTCTGATATTTTCCAATGCTGCTACTGCATCTTTATCTTTTATAGTTCTGCCATTTTCGTAAAAATACCTTGCAAGAATGTATTCAATTGTGCCAAGGTAATCGCTGTATTCAAGTTCCTTTCCCTGCAGGCTTTTTATTTTTTTTATTTCCGGCGTATCCGGCTTGAGAAATTGTATTAATGAATCTTTCCCCGCTCCAGTAAAGTTGTTCCCAGTTTTAGAATTCATCGCTAAGCTCTCCTCCTGATTTGCGCCTATTTTTAATTCTCTTCATTTCTCTGTAATACTCGTTGTATGCTTATTAGTTTCATGAGTAATTTATGTTTAATTTGAATTTTTCATCCTTCCTGATTTTAGCTCTGACAAGAATCAGAACTTTACCTTAATGCATGTTTGTCATTTAGGTTTTGGAAAAATTTCTCTCTCGAATATAAATTTTTCAGGAGGATTTTTTAGTGACATCTATACATGAATTATGATAGTAGGATCTATAATCTTAAATCAAATTAAGTGGTTACTTAAACAAGCAGGATATGCATTTAAAAATTGCCAATCAACAGGGCCATAGTATATATTTAATTCTCGAAAGTTTGTTCCCTTGATTTTTCGTCTAAATTAATGCCATTCCATTAAAAACTGCATGCATCCCGTATATTCATCAATTTCTTCTCTAATTACCCTGAATCCGGATTTTTTATAGAAGTTATAAGCTCGTTTGTTTTTTTTATACACCTTTAATTTGAGTTCTCCCTTCATGTTTTTTGCATATTTGAGAAGCTGCCTGCCAATGCCTCTATGCTGGGCTTCTGGATCTACAAAAAGAGCACAAATCTTATCCCCAACAAGAGAAATAAACCCTTTAATCTGCTCTTCTTCTTCAAAAACAAAGTTTTCAGCAAGAGGAAGATATTTTTCCTTCATATCATTCCTCTGCGCCGCCCAAAAAGATGCAGGGACAAAAGCGTGGGCGGTTATGGAAGCCTTATACCAGAGCCTCACCATTTCTTCAAGATCGGATTCTTTGTAATTTCTGATCATTTTTCCCGGAGTTTATCTAAATTTCACTCTAATTCTTATTTCCAATTCTTTTTTCAATAATTTGAATTCATCCTAGTTTCCAGTACTTCATCTTGTACATAATCTTATAAAGTTAAAAACATAATCCCCTTTATATTTTCTATGATATTTTCCCTTTCCTACCTATTAACCAGAACAGGTGCCTCGTAAACCCGGAGAGTTGGATAACAAACTATCGATAAAAAATTCGGGCAAAAGTAAAGTATTTATAGAAACGAAATATTCTAAAAAACGCAAGATCGAAGTTTATTCGATCTGCAAGGGACTTTCAAGAAAAGGGGTCCGAACCAAAAAGGAAAAATCGGAAAAGATTCCTGCATTTTAATCCATTGACTCGATTTGCCGGATCAAGTCAAAGGTGTACCTTTCAGATAACTCCGCACGGGGACTGCATGGAACGATCTTTACCAGTTTTCCGTACCTGGATACGTACATGTCAGGCCCATGCGAAGTTTTTACTTTTGTAAAAGTATATCCATTCACAAAGGTCATTGATTTAACCTCCAATGGTTAATATGTTTAGCATTCTATATTAAATTTTTTTTACTTAATAATCATTATAGATTATGGTTTCTGTGACTGAATTTCTTCTTAGACTTATCCTAATTAAGAAATAATAATACGTTCAACAAAAAAATGTATTTTAAAAACTTTATAAATATACAAGGTTACAATTATAACTCTTTTTCTCGATATTTCTTTAAAAATTTAATTATATCTACATCTTAAAAAATAAGTCAGGGATGAGTTCTGATAAAAAAATAGGAATTTGATAAACTCAAAATTTAGCGATACTTCTCCATTATTTCCAGTAACTCCGCCTCATCTCTGGCAAGGGCAACTATAGCCATTTCGACCATGAGGTTAACTATGCCATCAGATAGCGACCTGAAATCAGTCCTTAGTCCTATCACAGGCCTACCTTTAGCGTACGCATAGCCAACTTCCCATGCAGTTCCCGAATCCACATCCACGCCGTCAAGCACTGCAATTATGACATTCGAGCTGTCTATGCCTTCGACACATTTTTTAAAAATAGCTTCCTGGTTTTGTCTCTCTGGGTCGGTTGCCGCATCTTCTGCATCTTCCTGAGGTAAAAAGACAGAAAAACCTTTGTTAAGCAGCATATCCTTTAACTTACGGTTATACTCAAGTTCCGCGTGCGTAAAAAGCGGGCTTGCAAGATAAATTGTCTTTCCTCTGCTCATGTTTTTTCACTGCCAAGTAGAATGCATTTGATAAGATTTTCCTGTACTTAGTGAGATTCTTAAGATCAAATAGTTTCTCAAAATTTAGCCTATAATCTTTAAAATCTGATTAAATCTAATATGGAATATACTTATATATTTAATAATTTAAGTGTACTGTTTAAATTTAATACAAAGTTTAGATCTGAAGATTATAACATATGAAGATTATATTTTATCTGCAAAAAACTGGAATCAAGTAAGAAGGAAAAAACAATCAAGCTTAATCCTTTAAATAATCTAAACAGGTTTGAGCTGATCCCAAAACTCCAAATTACCTCTCACAATCATGTATTTCATATTATGGATCGTGCTTCTGGTAACGAAAGTAACTTTGAAAAATTAGAATAAATCAGAAAAATTTAGGTTTTGGGATAGCCTCTTCAAAAATGATTAGAATTTGTATTTTTGACAAATTAAAAGTGAAATTTGAAATATTCCTGTTTAATTTGTTTTTTCGTTTGTGAAAGGAGGGTACAGAGTCTCAGGAAAAAATTCAGAAAAATCTTACTAATAACATAATAATAAAATAATAAAATAATAAAATAATAAAATAATAAAATAATAATAATGATAATAATAATAATAATAATAATAATAATTATAATAGACGACTAAAGCCAGACTAATTTATTATTCTGAAAACTATTATTAATAAACCTGCATCGATGTCTAAAAAAAGGTAAATACAGGGTTCAACCTAATTTCTTATACAAAGTTTAATTATGATGTATTGATATTACTCAGGCAGTGAAATTTATGATTAAGGCTGGAATAATTGGAGCTTCAGGATATACAGGAGGAGAACTCCTGCGTTTGCTTGTAAACCATCCAAACGTTGAGCCGGAGCTGGCGACTTCTCGAAGTCTTGCCGGAAAGCCTGTAACGGGTACACATAAGCATCTTGAAGGCTTTCTAGACCTGAAATATGAAAATCCTGACCCTGAAACTATAAGGGAGCGCTGCGATGTAGTTTTTGTAGCAGTCCCGCACGGCTCTGCAATGACTTATGTGCCAGAACTGCTTAACGGCGATACAAAGGTCATTGACCTGAGTGCAGATTACAGGCTCGAAACTGAAGTT
This sequence comes from uncultured Methanosarcinales archaeon, assembly GCA_964520335.1. Taxonomy (GTDB): domain Archaea; phylum Halobacteriota; class Methanosarcinia; order Methanosarcinales; family Methanosarcinaceae; genus Methanosarcina. The sequence goes on from CAZFNE010000010.1 coordinate 5,532, forward strand.
TTCGAAAAAATCTATGGAATGACCCATACCGACCCTAGAAAGGTGGCATATGGGCTTGTAGAACTTCATCCTGAAGCTGCGGAAGAAGACCTTGTAGCAAATCCTGGATGTTTCCCAACAGGGGCAATTCTTGCTGCAGCCCCACTTGCGGCAGCAGGACTAATTGATATTGCACTTTTTGATTCCAAAACAGGGATTTCAGGCGCGGGCATTTCGCCTACGGAAACTTCCCACTATCCAAACCTTGCAGAAAATATTATCCCGTATAAGCTTACCAATCACAGGCACAGGGCAGAAATCTGCCAGGAACTTTGCAGGCTGGATAAAAAGCTTAAGAACATCAATTTTACCCCTCATGTAATTCCTTCTATCAGGGGAATTTTTACAACAGCCCATCTTTTTACAAAAGAGCCGCTTTCAAGCGACGATGTAAAAACAATTTACGAAGAATTCTACAGGGATAGGCCCTTTATTCGGTTCCCTTCAGGATTCCCTTCCCTTACTGCAGTTAGAGGTACAAATTTCTGCGACATAGGATTTGAGGTGGATAAGGAAAATAACAGAGTTGTTATGCTCTCTGCGATCGACAATCTTGTCAAAGGGGCCTCAGGACAGGCAATTCAGAATATGAACCTCATGTTTGGGCTTGATGAAACTCTTGGGCTCTGGCTTCCTGCAGCAGCGCCTTAAGTTAGAATGAAATCTTTATTGAGATTATTGGAGACTTTATTAGCCTTATTAGTTTTAACCTATTGGATTATTCCTGGAAGCTTCATTGTAAACGTCAGTGTAAAACTCGTTATAAACCTTATTCGAAGTTTCACTGGAAATATTAAAAATTCAGTAGGTCAATAAAATATCCCTGAAGCGGATTGAACTGTGTTGAAGTTTACACTGAGAAGCTCAGTATCAACCTTCAATACCCCTGTAAAACCTGTAACATTTATTAGCTTTAATACCCAATTATTTTTTTTAATAAGCCTTAATTCGAAACTGAGCTCTAAAAAACTAATTTGTTCTCTCCGTATAAAGAAAAAGCTTGCAGAATAAAAATGTGCAGGCGAGAAAATATAACTGGTGACGGATTAAAGTAAAGAATAGATTTATCTCAAGGGGTACTTAGATGAAAGTAAAAGATGTCATGAACTCGAATGTTGTTTTCTGCAGGCCTGATAATACAGTCAGGGAAGCTGCAAAGCTCTTAAAAGACAACAGTATAAGTGGCGCGCCTGTACTGGATGGGGATGAACTTGTGGGAATAATAAGTGAAGCTGATCTGTTAAAACTACTTATAGTTCCGGAGCAGGGCGAGCTCTGGCTTCCAAGCCCCTTTGAGGTCATAGAAGTTCCTATCAGGGAGCTTCTGGGTTGGGAGGAAACAAAGAGGATGCTTTCTGATGTTGGAATGATAAAGGTAGAAGAAATTATGACACCTGAAGTGCATACAATTTCTTCCGAAGCTTCAGTTGAAGAAGCATCCGAACATATGATCAGGCATAAAATTAACAGGCTCCCTGTAATCGAAAATTCTCGCGTAGTAGGAATTATTACGCGTGGGGACATTATTGAAGGACTTGCAAAACTCTAAGGGAAGAGGAGAGTTTACATGAAAGAAATAGAAGGCGGAATCTGTGCAGTCAGGGGTGTATCTGCAAGTGGGATCAAGACCGGAAAAATGGGGATTGCAGTAATTCGTGCAGAAGGGCCTGCAGCAGGAGTTTTTACAAAGAATAAAGTTGAAGCGGCTCCTGTTACCCTGAGCAGGGGAGTAATTGAGACCCAGCACCGGCTTTCTGCAGTTATTATAAACAGCGGCAATGCCAATGCTTTTACCGGGGACGACGGGTTTCTGGATGCTATGGAAATGGCATCTGTGCTTGCTCGAGAGCTAAATCTTGATCCCAGTACTGTTGCTGTTGCTTCTACCGGAGTAATAGGGAGAAGGCTTGATGTAGCCTCCATCAGGGAGCGTCTTCCGGAAGTCCTTGAAGGTTTAAACAGCTCCCCTGGCTGCAGCCAGTCAGCCGCAAAGGCTATAATGACTACTGATAAGGTCTTAAAAGAAGTAGCTATTGAAATGGACTGTGGGATCAGAATAGGGGCAGTTGCCAAAGGTTCCGGCATGATTGAGCCCAACATGGGTACGATGCTGTGCTTTGTGTATACGGATGCAAAAGTGCCGGCAGACGTACTTGATGCTGCCCTCAAAATAGCAGTTGAGAAAACTTTCAATATGCTGGTTATAGACGGTGATACCAGCACGAATGATATGGTTCTTCTCACCTCTACCTGTAAATCCGGAGTCAAGCCCTGCATGGAATGCCTGGACGATTTTGAGGACGGGCTAATTTACGTGCTTACAGAAATTACAAAGAAAATGGCAAAGGATGGCGAGGGCGCAACAAAGCTTATTGAAGCAAGGGTTACAGGGGCAAAAACTCACCAGGATGCAAAACTCGTTGCAAAAGCAATCGTACGCTCTCCTCTGGTTAAAACAGCAATTTTCGGAAAAGACCCTAACTGGGGAAGAGTAGTTGCTGCTGCCGGGTATTCGGGAGCCGAGCTTGAGCAGGAGAGGCTTTCGCTTTCTTTTTCAGGAGGAAATGAGACTGTAGAACTTGTAAGTTCTGGAGAGATTTCGAGTTCTTCTGACCTTGATATCCTTAAGAAATTAATGGCAGCTGAAGAAATTGTAATCAACCTGGACCTTGGCATGGGTACCGAGAAGGCGACAGCCTGGGGCTGTGACCTGAGCTACGATTACGTCAAGATTAATGCCGAATACACAACTTAACATGTAAATTAAAAGGGATGCTTCAGGCCTTAAGGCCTGAAAATATTTCCTTATTTCTAATAAACTCCAATTACAAATTTTTAGAGATTCCTGCCTTAGGTTTCTGGAAATTATCATTAGTTTCAACCAATCGTGGGGCATCATTTGAAAAAATGAATGGCTTAAATCGATGAGATGGTCTTAAAGAGGATTTTCCTGAGATTAATAGCCATAGTTTTCTTATAATATTAAATGGGCAAGTATTTTTTATACAGGTATCTACACCAATTATATGAAGTAAAATATACTGGAAAATATCTTCTTACCAATATTCTCTATACAGCTTCCTTAATTAGTTTCCTGTATGGTAACAGGTTAAATTAAAGAAGTGCAAAATTAAATAAGTACAAAATTAAATAAGTAAAAACTAAAATAAAGGGATATCAACACGAGGAAATGGGAAAAGAAGTCCTTAAACTTCCTAATCCCTGATATGAATTTTCCTGACTCAGACCTGTATTTTTCAGGGGGTTTATTGAGTGGATACACAAGAATGGGATCAGCGCCACGTAGAAGCCTATTATAATGTAAAAGAGGCCCTTCCTTTTCTGGAAGGAATTTTTGTAGCTTATAACAGCAATATTGACGCCATTAAACATCTTACAGAAGAAGATCTTGACAAACTTGTCAGATTTTTCAACGGGGAGGAGATTCAGGAAAGGGTTGATAGTTATCCAAGGGAAATTGCTAACCCTCTGGATTTTATAGCTCGTTTAATTATCTCCATGCGCGAGGGCAAAGCTGCGGAAATCCCTACTCATACTCCGGAAATCCATGAATGGTTAAAGACAAATCTGGGTTTTGACTATGCTCGCATGGGCGGCCAGGCAGGAATAATTTCAAACCTCCTTTCCAGGCTTGAACTGAAAAAGGTAGTGGCATATGTTCCCTGGCTTTCCCGGGAACAGGCAGAATATTTCGTGGATTCTCCAAATCTCTTGCACCCGAAGGTAGAAAACGGAAAAGTTCTTCTGAAGCCTCCAACACAAGCTTTCAAGCCCGGAATTGCCTCAAAAGTTAACTGGATCTTTGAATATTCAAAGGACCTGGAAATAAAATATAATGGAAACACTTTCAAAGTTCCAAGAGATAACCGCCTGATCATTTCTTCCCGCCCTGCATGGATTCGCCTGGATATGGATAAGGAAATCTATGACCAGCTTGAAACTCTCTGCCCTGTCGACGGAGCAATGCTTTCTGGCTATCAGATGATAAAAGAAGAGTATGAAGACGGCTTAACATACAGGGATTATGTCGAGCGTTCTTTAAAGGTTATAGAGAAACTTAAAGCTTTAAACCCTGAACTCCGAATCCATGTAGAATTGACCTCGATCCAGAACAGGCTTATCAGGAAAACTATCCTGACAGAAATTGTTGCCAAGCACGTCCATTCCCTGGGACTTGATACAGTTGAAGTGGCCAATGCCCTTAATGTGCTGGGGCATGAAGAACTTTCTTATTCTGTAATCCGGAAGGAAGAAAATGGGCTTCCATCTCTCTATCAGGGAGCAGTCCAGCTTTTAAAAGACCTTTCCCTTGAGAGAGTCCATGTTCATTCCCTTGGTTTTTACATCTGCGTCCTCGCTAAAGGCCATCCACTCACCTTAAAAGAGCATAGGGACACACTGCTTTTTTCCTCAACCCTGGCAGCCGCCAAAGCTCTTAAGGGAGATATAGAAAATCCAAGTGATGCAGAAATCGGGCTTGAGGTTCCGGTCTCAAGCAAAGGCATTGAAGATCTGGAGAACTTTAAGCTCTACTGCACAGGGAAAAATCTCTGTACTCCTGAAGAGTTCGAATACGGGTATCTCTATGGGCCTGACCATGATGCAGTAATTATCCCCTCGAAAGTCGTTGATAAGCCAAAAGCTACAGTAGGAATAGGGGATTCGATCTCTGCTGGAGCCTTTGCAGCTATGCTTGCAAGAATGAAACAAAAGAAAGAATGAGCGGAAAAGAGTTGAAATAGGTATAAGACAGGCTTAAAAAGATTATAAAAAGGTTATATAAAATTATACCACCCACAAGAACTTTACTTTGTTAATAAGGTTCTGCCTTAAAGCCGTTAATGAAGTTTCAATAAAGCTGCCATTTCGTAAAAAGGGAACTGGTTAAATGAAAATTCTCTGTGGATATAATGTTAATATAGATTCCGTGTACAGGATTAGCGGAACTGAAGTCTCGGAACTCTTAACAGCTTATAAAATGCCTGAAATTCTGGAAAAAATCCAGAATCCTCCCGGGAAAATTCGCTCAGAAGCTGATTTTATTGCAGGCCTCGTATCCTGCATGACAAATGGCTCTGGAGCTGAATGGCTGGTTCTTGAGCAGGCAGTTTTTGAATTTCTTAAACGTCGTTATTTTGAAAAATCCCTGATAAGAATGGGGGGGAATGCAGGAATAATGGCAAATGCCCTTTCCCAACTAGGAGCTTCAAAAGTCATTCCGAATATCGCAGTGCCTTCACAGACTCAGCTTTCTTTGTTTTCTAAAAAGGCTATTTACTTTCCTGAAGAAGTTGAAAATTGTTTGGAACCGGAAATAGAGCCAGAGGCTAAATCAAGCCCTGAAATTGTATCAGGCATAAAAGAAGGCTTAAAAAATGAATTGAAGGCTAATTTAAAAAAGAAAGATTTAAGAAATGGAAATTCGGCTCTTGAATCGGAAAAACAGCCTAACTTTAGTTCCCGGAATAAGGAATCTAAGGAATCCTTACAGGATCCTATTCATTTCGTTTTTGATTTCTCCAAGGGAGATACTTTTTCTCTCTATGGGACTGAGGTTAAAGTTCCAAGAGAAAACCGCTTTATTGCAACCTGTGACCATTTGAATTTCAAACTTTTTGTTAATCCTGCATTTGAAAAATATGCCCTTGACTATATTGAGGAAATTGACGGAGCTCTTATCTCGGGGTTTCATCTCCTGCTTGAAAATTATAAAGACAGTGATGGTAGAGGTTATGAGGCGATTCTCGAAAAAACCCTTGTACAGCTCAGGAGCTGGAAAGCAAGAAACGAGAAATTACAGATACACATTGAATTTGGGCATTTTTCAAGCAAAAAACTTGCAAATTCAGTTTTACAGAAGTTTGCAGGCGTTTCTGATAGCATAGGGATGAATGAAGACGAACTTTCAATGTTTCAGGAAATACATGGCATTTCCAAAGAAAAGATTCTACAGATGGACATAGATGCATTGGGATCTGCTGCACTGAAAGTGGCTTCAAATTATAAGCTTAAAAAACTCCTTATTCACACAAGAGAATTTATCTTAACCGTATTTAAGCCAAATTTTTGTCAAAACTTAGAATCTGATGTCAAACTGGGGACTGATTCAAGGCTGAATGGCCTAGGGCTGGATTTACAGGAGCTAGATTTACAAAACATAGCTGAGAAAAAGCTTAAAGCCATCGAATTTGGGATAAAATGTGCAGGTATGTATGCGGCTTCAGGTAGACTTGAGTCTGGAGATCGTGCAGCAATCGGGAACTTAGAGCTTATAGAAAGCGATTTTGGGAAAAAACAGCTTGAGCTTTTCGTTAAAACCTTTAACGGGAAGACCTTTGAAAAGGGCGCTTATGCACTTAAGGAAAAATATCTTCTCTGCATGATGCCTACTCTGCTTTCCTCTTCTCCTATAACTACAGTCGGCCTTGGGGATACTTTAACTGCTGGAATCTTCCTACGGGGGTTGGAACTTGATGTACAGGCTCAAACCTGAGCTTTTTAACCTTAATTATACTCTGGACTGCGGGCAGGTCTTCAGATGGGAAAAAGAAGGAGATTGGTGGGTTGGAGTGGTAGGGGACCAGGTTATCCGGCTTTCCCAGCAAAAAGGAGAATTATTGATTGATTCAAAACTCCAGCCTGGCTTTTTCACCAATTATTTCCGGTTTGATGATAACCTGCCTTTGATTTATGAAAGCATAAACAAGGATCTTTTAATAAATAGGGCTATCAAGAAATACAGGGGCTTAAGATTAATCAGACAGGACCCCTGGGAATGCTTAATTTCTTACATGCTCGCTACCGCTTCAAGCATCCCAACAATTCAAAAGCGGATTTGCCTACTTAGCCGTAATTTCGGACAGGAAATCGAAGAAGGATATTTCAGTTTTCCAGACCCGGAAACCCTTGCCAATGCCAACCCTTCCTTACTTGATAAGTGCAAGCTCGGCTTCAGGACAGACCGCATAATGATGGCAGCAAAGGAAGTAGCTTCAGGAGAGCTAGACCTGAATGTGCTCTACCGGCTTGAGTACAAATACGCAAGAGAACGGCTTATGAGGCTTTGTGGCATAGGAGAAAAAGTCTCTGACTGCATCCTGCTTTTTGCCTTTGAGAAAATGGAAGCCTTTCCTGTTGATACCCATATTAAGCAAATCATTCAATATTACCATATAGACGATACCTTTTTTGAAAGCTGCACGAACCTGAGCAGGATGGGGGACTGGGGAAGGGAATACTTCGGGCCTTACTGCGGATATTCCCAGCAGTATCTTTATTATCAGAAAAGGGTTGAGGGTTTTGTACCCCTTTATTAATTTATTAAAATTTAGCTGGACTAAACCATACTCATAAGTTGATTTCTTTAGCGCTTTTCAAAAATTCAATTTATTTTTTGCATTAGAAATATTTCGTTAATTTAGAGTTATCGAATCTAGTTTTGACTCAAAGCATAATATTGCTAGCAGTTCCAGTTAATTTATGACCTCATATGATTATAACCATTTCCTCAAAAAAACCCTGAAATCGAAAGCTTCGAGCGTGCAAACCTCGATATTTTCCATAACTTCAAAGCCCTTATTCACCAGGGTTTGGCAGACATGTTTCCCAAGTGAACAGTGCAGCAGTTTTTCTTTAAGTAGCACTTTTGCTGTTGGATATTTACGCTGGATTTCAATTATGTATTTCCCATTTTCGATATAGCTTCCAAAAACATCCTCTGCCCCTGAATATTTTTCTTTAAATTTTTCGGCGTGCTCCTTAACCCATACAGGGGGACCAATATGTTTTTTCACATTGGGGAGGGTACCTGAGATAAGTTCAAGCAAAATTAAGGTTTCTTCTTCCCCTGACCAGACTCCGGTTTTGATTACAGAGAACTCGTATTCTTTTAAAAGCGCAGCAATTGATTGTTCCATTTTATAGAGCTGCGGATAAAGCACGTCTTCAACTATATCAGGAGTTTTGAAAACTGCTGCGACAATTGTGGTTTTCCTGCTCTCCAGTTTTTCAACGAATTCTTCGTCTGTAAGAGGCAAAAGGGGGGCCGGAAAAAAGAACCGAAAGTTGGGGCTTTTTAAGAATTCCCTGCAGGCATCTATGAAGATACAAAATTTATCAAGAGAAAGAGCTGCTGCGACATTTCTTTTCGGATCTGTGGGATCTATCATTATGAGAGGGTCTTCGTGTTTTAGCTCAGAATGTTTCATAATGTCGATTTTCTCACCAGGTTTCCAGAGGCTGGCTGCATGAATCGTTTTTTCAAAAGAACCGTAGTAAATTACCAGGAGTTCGGTCAGGTAGCCTGAAAAGCCCTGGGTTTTCAGTTCCGAGCCGTAAACTCCGCATCCGCGCATGAATTGTTTAAGAAGGAGTACATCATCTTCACAGCCTTTTATATTGGCTTTAACAAAATCATTATGGAATGGAGTCCTGTCTACTGCGGATTTTATTTTTGAGGCTGAGGCAACCCTGAAGCATGGGACAAGGTCTACATCATAGCTTTTGAACCTGATATTTAAATAAGGATGTTCCGCGTGACGGTCTTCGGAATATTCTGCAAGTTTTGCAACTTCCCTGGCAATGGCCATTCCGAGTCTTTCTAGTTCTTGCCATGGGGTCTCTTCTGGGAAACTTATAAAAATATCAATATCGTGGGTGCCTGAAAGCCAGGTACCTCTCGCGGCAGAACCTACCAATTTCACAAGCACATCTGATATTCCAAGTTTTTCGGCTGCTGCTTTTACTTCCGCAGCCAGTTCTTCCTGAACAGCAAGCAGTTTCTTTTTTTCAACTTCACTTGGTTTTATTTTTTTTAGTACTTCAGACTTCAAATCCTCAGGGATGCTTGCAGATATATTCATGCTAGAAAGACTCCAATTTGTTTTTACTTGATACATAGTCCTGAAACTTCTTTAAACTCCTTATTCTATTAGTTGATCACAATTATGTTATTAAATCTTAATTATTATGTAAGTAAAGCTATTTCTCGGCTTTAAATAAGAAATCATAGGTAATTTATCTCTCTTTATCTTTGATTTCTATCTCTTAATTTTACTTTCTTAATTTTACTTTTGATTAGCTTTTTTTATTTACTTAATTTTTATATCAAATAACCTTCCAAAAATTTTTTATTTAATGTTAAAGATATTTAGAAAATACATATAGTTGAAGGTCTTTATTATATTTAGAAGTAAAAGGGGTATCCTAATACAGGATAATTCTGGAAGGTTTTGGAAATGGCTTCGTTTTTCTTTTTTCTTTCCGCAAAAAAGGGTACTCTATACTCCGAAAATAAAAGGAGGACTAATTTGGGGATTAAACATTATATTAAAATATTATTTATATTTCTGGTATTAGGATTCTTATGCGGAATCGCGGCAGCTCAAGCTTCCGATTCTACAGGAAATCGGGTCTGGGATGCAAATGCAGGCGAAAGCCTGAATTATACCTGGTCTCCTCAGACGTATTCAGGCTTCTATTATGACCTTGATACAGGAGAAGGCTCGGAAAACCTGACAGTCCAGCTCAGTCAGGGCAGCAGGACGATTCAGGCAAGAGGACTCAGGTATGAGACAAAGCCTATTACAACTTCTTTTGAGCACAGCGATTGGGGCTCTTATCAGGTCATAGGGTTTATGGCAGAACGCTATTTTGCAGGCTATACGCAGGATTCTGTTTTTGCAAATGACAATCTCAGTGCGCTTTCCCAGGGGCAGCTTGCAAAGGTTCTGGTAGACAACGACGACAGAAGATCCCTGTATGCAGGCTCTTCCCTTGTACTTGAAGATGGTTACACCCTTGATGTAGTTGAGGTTGATGTTAATGGGGATTCGGTCTGGATGCAGCTCAAAAAGGATGGGAAAGTAATAGATGATGCCTTCCTTACTTCTAACAGTGATTACGTTTATCAGACCAAAATCGGAAGTGTAGAAGATGTTCCCATAATTGCAGTTCATCTGGCAGAAATCTTCAGTGGAAGAGAAACCAATGCTGTTTTTGTTCGAGGGGTCTTCCAGATTTCCGATAAATTCACCGAAGTTTCAAATGGAGATGAATTTGGAGAAATGGAGGTAAGCTCTGTTTCCGAATCAGGCATAACAATGCGGAATCAGGATTCGATCACTCTTGGAAAAGGGGATACCGTCGATATAATGGGCAAGCTTAACTTCCTTGTAGCCGATTCCGATGTGATTCGTTTCGCTCCTACTGTTGAACCCTCAGAATCAGGCTCATATGAGTCAAGAGGAACCGTCCACGATGAAAAGTTCGATACTTTAGTCTGGACACCCTTTAACTTTGAAGGCTTTTACTACAATATTGATGAAAATATCTCTACTGAAAGCCTTACAATAGAAAACCTCAATGGTAGAACTATTGAGAGCGACTCACTCGTTTACTCAACGGCGCCTGCCCTTGTTCAGTTTGAGCACGAAACCTGGGGTTCCTATCAGGTACTTGGCTTTATGGCGGAAAAGTACTTCGTAGGTTATCCTGCAAACACATTCGGAAATTCGAATAGTATAAGTATACTTTCTGACAACGCTCTCTCAAAAGTGCTCATAGATGACGACGATAAAAAATCCATGTTTACAGGCTCTTCCCTTGAGCTTGACAATGGTTATTCTCTAAAGGCAGCCGAAGTTGACGTCAACGGAAAGAATGTACTTTTCGAACTTTACAAGGATGGAAAGTTGCTGGATTCGGGAATAGTCCCTCAAGACGGGGATTATATTTACGAAGCAGATCTTGGCGGGGCTGAAAACGTACCAATGATTGCTGCACACATAAGTACGGTTTTCCGTTCAACAGAAACCGATGCAGTATTTATCCAGGGCCTTTTCCAGATCTCAGATGAATATCTCGAACTATCCCGAGACGATTCTTTTGGGGAAATGGAAATAACAACTCTTTCCAGCTCGGGAATCACAATGAAAAACAAAGATTCCATTTCTCTCTCAAGCAATGATATTGTTGACCTTATGGGTAATATTAAATTCAAGGTTGCTGATTCTTCAGTCCTGCGCTTCTATCCATTTGTCGAATCCAAGGTCAGTCCTGGAGACCAGTTAGAAATAAAGATGCCTGATACCCTTGTTGTTGGAAGGCCGGTAAATATTCTTGTTACCGCAAGGAACGCATCAGTAGGCGGCGTTGAAATTCTCTTCGGAACTCAGAGGATAGGCACAACTGGAGACAATGGGAATCTTAGCTTTACTCCCAGAAGTGAAGGGAGTTTCACGGTATCTGCAAATAAAACCGGATATGTCTCAGGCACTAAAAACGTCCAGGTTGTCGGGGAAGGAACTATGAAGTTACTTGTCTCGATTTCTCCCCAGAAGAGTGTCAGAGAAGGGGACCAGATTATAATAAAAGTAACAGACGCTCTGAACAACCAGCCGGTTGCAGGAGTTGATGTCTTTTTCGGCATTCAGAAGCTTGACCAGCAGACAAATGCAAATGGAACCCTTTCGTACTGGGTAACTACTCCGGGAACTTACACTGTAAACGCTACAAAAGCCGGATATCAGGAAGGAAATACCACGATTGAAGTAATTGAAAACGCTGCCATATTCACGTTTTCAAACCTCAGGATAGAACCTCCTTCCGTTGAGGCTGGAAGTCCAGTTAATATCAGTGTAAATGCTACAAATACCGGGACTGTTAGAGGAGAAACCGCTGTAGAATTGTTTGTTAATAACAGGTCCGTAGCAACGCAGAATATAAGCCTCAGCCCGGGAGAAAGCAGCAGGGTTGGATTCTCTCACACTGAAGAAAGGGCAGGGGGATATACTGTACAGATAGATGATCAAACCGAAACCTACCAGGTAGCAGAAAAAACTCCTGTCACGCCCGGAATAGCAATCGTAGGGGTTCTGGTTGCGGCTTTCGTATTGCTCTGGATTGGGAGAAATGAATAAGAGAAATAATTAAAATAAATCTAAAAAATCGATATATTTATCTAAAGCGTGTAGGGCCTTTAAACCTTTAATAGGTCCTGCAATTTAGATTTTGTAGAAGCAATTTTAAAGATTTAAAAAAGTTTATAAAAAGGTTTTAAAATCCAAAAGCAGTTTTATTTTTTTCTTTTCTTCATTTTTTCCATTTTTTTTCTTTTTTTTCATTTTTCTTACGGTTACTTGAGTCTTATATATATTATTTAAGCCTCTTGCCCTCAATTTCTCGTACCTTTTCTTATTAAATTGCCTTTTTAGACCCTTTATTTGAAGCAGGTTTGGGACTGCGCATTAAAAAATAGCTATCTAAAAATCTCCATAATACTCTTAGTCTTTAAAACAGGAATTGATAGGAAATTGATAAATACTTTAAGAGGATACGAGTTACCCTGAAGGTAAATCCCCATGCTTGAGTCTATTAGCTCTTTTCTTGCTAATTACGGATATCTGAATCTCTTTGTCCTGAGTTTCCTTGCTGCAACGGTTTTGCCTTTTGGGTCTGAAGCGCTTGTAGTTGCCCTAATCTATCAGGGTCTTAATCCTTTTACAGTTGTCCTGGTGGCAACTTTTGGAAATTATATGGGGTCATGCACCACATACTATCTGGGGCTAAAAGGGCGGCCAGCGCTGGAAAAATATCTTTCTCCTTCACCTAAGAAGCTTGAAAAAAGTGAAAAACTTTTTAACAAATACGGCCTTTACGTGCTTCTTTTTACCTGGGTCCCAGGAATAGGAGACGTAATCACCATGGTTGCCGGGCTGCTCCAGCTTCCTTTCAAGTCTTTTTCGATTCTGGTTTTTCTTGGCAAATTCGCGCGTTATTTTGCAATTGCTTATTTAACTGCTTTTTTTAGCAGTTAAAATCATAGTAAAATGATGCGGAATAACATTTTCATTTATTTTAACGGAGTATTTTAACGGAATAAGCTGGGATATATTGAGCTTTTAATATTCTTTCAGCAACATAGCGGGCACTTGCCTGATTCTTAATATTTTCTAATTTTTCGTAAAGCTGCCTGATAGCTTACAATTAACTACAACTGGTAATTCTTTAGCCTTATCCAGGCAATATTTTAAAACACATTTTTTAAATTTATGTCCTAGAAGTTATTTTTCCAGAAGAAAAAAATAGATATCTTTATATAACTCTGAGTACAATATCTTTTGGTTAATAATTGTTAAGGCAAATTTAGTTGCTTTACCTTGCTTTGGCATATTATTTTCACCTGTCTTCCAGGTCTTTAAAACGGGCTCTATATACAGTTTTAACCTCCATTTTTCTTTTTTCTTTATCTTCTCCTTTGATATACAACTTTACTTTACTTTGTTTTATTCAAGCACATTATACTTATACAGACTTTACATGAATTATAGATAGACCGAAGTGGTTCTTATGGTTTTAACTCATAATTTTAATTTATATAGTCTTATTTAGTAACAATTAATACATGACTCTGAACTTTGTTAAGTTGGATAATTTAGAATAAATCAAGCAGGTTATTCTCAATAAACTTTAGACTTTATTTTTTTCCCAACTTCACAGGATAGCTTTCACTTTTAGTCTCGGGATTTCCTGTGCTTAATTTCAGGAAAATATTCTATATTATATATAATTACTTTTCTTTTTTATGCTTAGTATAGTTCAAATCTACTTGTTCTGCTCTAGATTTCTCCAAATCCTTCAGCATTCTTACTTCTAAATTAATTTAATGAGTCCTTATGCACCCGCTTTTACAATACCGTAAGCTTTATGTATGACTGAACTCAATTTAACTTGCCTTAACCCTACTAATCTTTACTTGATATCCCCTCGGTGATCTTATGCATATAATGGAAGGTTATTTAAATAGTCCCTGGTGGCAATTCTGGTTTGCAGTATCCTTACCTGTAATCCTGTATGGCGTTTATAAAATGGAAAGATTGGTAAAAGAAAAACGAGAGATACTGCCTCTTCTGGCTGTTGCAGGCGCATTTATTTTCGTACTTTCGGCTCTAAAACTGCCTTCGGTTCCAGGCAGTTGTTCTCACCCGACGGGGACAGGCATCGCAGCAATTATGTTCGGACCGGCAATTTCTGCAGTGCTTTCGGTAATCGTACTTCTTTACCAAGCGCTTTTCCTTGCGCATGGCGGGCTTACAACTCTTGGAGCCAATGTCTTTTCAATGGGTATTGCAGGCCCTCTTGCAGCTTATCTGGTTTATAAAACCGGGATGAAGGCCAGGCTTAACTTCTATACAGTAGTTTTCCTTGCAACAGCCCTTGGAGACCTTGTCACTTATGGTATGACTTCGACACAGCTTGCTCTTGCCTACCCTGCAGGAGGAGCACTAACAATGGGAGGATTTCTGGCATCCCTTAAAGTCTTTGGAGCGGTTTTTTTAGTTGCCCAATTGCCTCTTGCAATCGTAGAAGGGGCTGTAAGTGCACTTCTCTTTAAGTATGTAGTGAATATAAAAGGGGAAATTCTTGTAGAAATGAAAGTGCTTGAAGCTGCAGTAGTAAAGAAATTAAGAGGGAACCCGGCATGAGCAGAAGACTTGAGATCCTTGTGCTTGGAATTCTCCTGATCTTTGCAATTCAATATATCTATGTATCTTCGACGACGGATGCCCAATATGTTGGGACAGATGACCAGGCAGGAGACGCAATTAAAGAGATCACCGGCGGAAATGAACCTGCTTCCAAACATTTCTGGCAGCCTCCTTCCGGAGGAGTCGAAAGCCTTCTTTTTGGGCTTCAGGCGCTTATAGGGATAGGAGTCCTTGGGTATGTTTTTAAGTCCAGCATGTCTAAGAAAAAGACCTGAGAATATTTATGTTAAATGCTAAAAGAGAAAAAAAGAGTAAATAGAAAGAATAAATAGAAAGAGTAAATAAGTGAGACTGATGGGGATAGTTAATCTTCACAAATTTTCTTTTTATTTCTTTTTGAAGCAGTAAAGTTTTTATCTTTTGCCTTTTATTTTTAACCTTTAATTTTTGCATCAATTAATTTATCTCCGGGTTTCCAATGACAAATCTTCTTGACGATTATGCTCTCATGAGTCCTCTGAGGCATCGGAATAACTGGCTAAAATTAGCAATAGTTTTCTTCGGGCTACTTGTGGGTGTCTCATCCCCCTCTCCTATTGTTCCACTTTTTATAGCCCTCTGCATGAGCTTTGCAACAGTTGTTTTAGGGAAAACTCCCCCCGGATTTTATCTCAAGCTTCTCCTTGCTCCAGCAGGATTCGCAGCAGCCGGGGCAATCATTATTGCTTTTTTCTCAGGATCTGGGCAGGAAATTTTTTCCTTTGCATTTCTTGGATTTCCTTTTATAATAAGAGCTGATGGGCTTGAGCTCGCACTGCTGGTTCTTTCCCGTTCTTTGAGCGGAATTTGCTGCCTTTATTTTCTGGCTCTAACAACTCCTATGATAGAACTCTTTGCAGTTTTCAAAGCCACAAAACTGCCCGAATCCCTGCTTGAGCTTTCCATGCTCATCTATAGATACATTTTTGTTTTCCTTGAAATGGCGCTTTCGATCAAATATGCTCAAACCGTGAGGCTGGGTTACTCAAACTTCAGGCGTTCTATTAATTCCATGGGAATGCTTTCGAGCACGCTTTTTATCCGATCCTGGGAACAGGGAGATAAGTTATTCCTGGCTATGAATTCCAGGTGTTATGATGGTAAGATGGCGCTTTTTGATGTTCACAGGCCTGTAAAAATGCCAGAACTGTTTTTAAGCTCTGTTTATTTCCTTCTGACGCTTGTAATTTTTTATTTCACAAAAAACATATCTATATTTTGAGGATCTTTTATGATAATTCTTGAGACCAGAGGCCTGAGCTACACTTATCCTGATGGGACTTCAGCTATTCAGGACCTGAGCATAGAAATCAAAAAAGGAAAAAAGGTCGCTTTTGTAGGGCAGAACGGCTCGGGAAAGTCAACGCTTTTTCTCCTGCTAAACGGAACTTTAAAACCTGACTCAGGAACTATTCTTTTCCACGGGGTTCCTTTTAAATATGATTCAAAGGCTCTCCGGGAAATCCGGAAATCTGTAGGCATAGTTTTCCAGAATTCCGATGACCAGATCTTTGCCCCTACAGTCTATCAGGATGTGGCTTTCGGGCCTTCAAACCTGGGTTACTCGAAAGAAAGAATTGAGGTCTCTGTCCAGCAAGCTCTTGAGCATGTAGGTGTAACTCGCCTGAAAGACAGGCCCCCACACCATCTAAGTGGAGGCCAGAAGAAAAGGGTTGCAATCGCAGGCGTTATGGCAATGGAGCCTGAAGTAATTATCCTTGATGAGCCTCTCTCAAACCTGGACCCTGTCGGCGCAGACGAAATCGTAGATCTGCTAAACGAATTCAATCACTTTGGAAGCACAATTATTATTTCAACACACGATGTAGACCTTGCCTACCGCTGGTCCGATTATGTTTTTCTAATGTCAAACAGCAAGCTTATAGGCCAGGGTACTCCTGCAGAGGTTTTTAAGGATCAGGAGCTCCTTAAAAAAGCGGGACTCCGCCAGCCCACAACACTTGAAATCTATCACGAAATCGAAAGGCGAGGGCTTGCCTATGGCAGAAATTCCCCAAAAACCATTCCCGAACTTGTAAATACCCTGAAGCCGCTTGACTTAATGTGGGTTGAAGTCCCTCCGAAAGTCAAAGAAGGAGACAGTCTGAACCTTGGAGTTATGTATGGGGAATATGCAACCCAGTCTCCTTATGAAGCTATCAATGCTACAGTTCTTCACATCCATCCTGACGGCAGGGCAATAGTCGAATTAAAGAGGAAAGGAATAAAAGCTGGAGGGGTGCTCCTTTATGATACAGAGAATTATTCCTTGCCTGAAATAGAGCAAATCCTAAAAGAGGGAGAAATTGTTTTTGTGGGAGCTATGGGTAAGAAAAGTAAAACCCTTGCCGAGCAGGACGGAATTCACCTTGATGTCACTTCCGGAGTTATCGATAAGTCCATTCTGATGGCCCTTTGCGGAAAGCGCTGCATTATCCTTACTGCAGGCGGGATGGTGGATCACGCCCTGAAAAGAATTCGGGAATACGTGGAAAAAAGCGGGATAGAATTTACTGTAGGAGTAGTCAATAGGGAAAATGGTTGCAATTGGCTGGAAGAGCCTGAAACAAGCTCTGAGCCGTTCCAAACCTAATCTCTATCCATTTAACAAAAAACCCACAGAAATCTAGTTTCATTCTTTTATATTTCTATTTTTTAATTTCTATTTTTATATTCTATTTCTATGCTGACTGTTACGCATTTCTTAAAATTCCCATTAGCTCCAATAGTAAATAATTCTTAGGTTATGTCACTTCCCACGATAGCTGATTGAGAAAAAGTACATAACACTTTAATTCCAACTTGGTAATAGAGTAAGTACTTAGATTATCTGATAGCCTGAAATGTATACGTAGAAGCAAGTTATTCAGGACTGGAAAATGATCTTTGGTTGGTATTCTATTAAATTTGGGGGTTTTAGATATGTACGACAAAAAGATAAGGGCTTTGTCCAAAGTGCTGGTATTAATAGGAGCTCTAAATTGGGGTTTTGTCGGATTTTTCAACTTTGATCTCGTAGCAACTCTCTTTGGGAAAAAGTCTATAATTTCGAAATTAGTTTATGCTCTTGTAGGCCTGGCTGGAATTTATTTGATCATTACAGCAAAGGAACACCACAAAATGGTCAAGCTTACATCCTGGCGCTAAACGCAAATATTCCAGCTAAAAACTGCAGATAAATATTGAAAATTAAATTTTTTTAATTTTTAAAGGTAATTCTTTCTCTGTAACTATATTTTTATAGTTACTGTAGAGGATAATATTTAGAAAAGATAAAAGCCCAGTTAAGAGGCTTAAAATTAGTAAAATAGGAATAAAACCGAATTCTATTTTCTGATATTTTTATTATTTTCCATTTTTTTCTTTCCATTTATTTAAACGGGGTTAGCCAGGTTATATTTCATTATAAATTTGTCTTAGCATAAGCGCATCTTTTTCAAGAACTGGTGTCTCAAGTATTAATTTTCCCTTAATTTTAAATTCTTTTAAAGTTTTCATAAGTTCTAAATACTTAAAATCCGATTCTTTAAGGTTTAAGTGCTTCCTTTCCCCGTTTCCATTGTATTCAACACCGGCTACATGCATATGCATATTTGAAAGCCCTCCTTTTCCAAGGCTATCCTCAACTCTAGAGAGAATTTGTGTAAATTCAGTATAAGAGTTCTCTTTTCCTTCCCTTGCATGCATGTGGCAAAAATCAAGGCAGGGCATAACCCCCTCAATCTCGGAGCTAAGGGCAAGCACTTCTTCGAGGCTGCCAAATTGTGTACGCTTCCCCATAGTTTCGGGGCGAAGGACTGCAGGAATGCCCTCTTCTCTAAGCTGAGCTGTGAGCTGTTGGAGAGCTTTAGAAACCTGCTGATACGTATCCAGTTTACTGCTTTTCTGGTAAAAGGCAGCATGAAAAACAACAGAATCAGCCCCGCAAAGGGAGCCTATTCTTGCAGCCTGGTAAATCCTCTCAACACTAGCTTTCAATTTTTCTTTGTCATAGGAATTCAAATTGATATAGTAAGGAGCATGAACACTCAGGCCTATATTTTCCCTTTTTGCAATTTCAAAAACGTTTGCTGCCCCTTTCTCCTCCATACGGACACCCTGGACGAATTCGAGTTCCATGCACTCAAGGGTCAACTCTTTTATTCGTTCGATACCTAAAATACTTGTTTTGCCTTTAGTGCTTCTCGGAATCCCACCGGTTCCGAAAAGCAGTTTTTCCGGGCCCATATTTAAATATCCTTTTTTAAAACTCTTTTTAATATGTTTATTGTGGATTTCCTGGATTTCCCGGGCTTTCCAGATTTTTAGAAAATGCCAACGTAGGCCTTCAACTGTTTTGCCCTCTCAGGAGAGATCTTTTCTTCAACCACTGCAACAAGTTCGTAAAGGTCCTCATCAAGGGATTCGACATCTTCTTTTCCTTCAAGAGCAAGCCCTACAAGGTAATCGAGTTCCTCAGGAGTGAGTTTTTCTATCCTCTGTCTGAAATCTTCAGCCGATTCAGCAAATTTATGGGAAATCGGACGTAATATGAAAGGGAAGTGGTGACCTGCCTCTCTTGAGATAAGCATGCCTTTAGCTTCAGGAGCAAGTTTGTTAAAAATCTCAATATCCTTTTCTGTAAATTCTCTGGGCATATTATCACTTTATACGCTTATTTTATATCTTTATTCTAATATATATTAATTTATACTAATTTATGCTTGATGCCGACTGACATTGACTTACATCAATAGATTAATTTGTTAATTTGTATTATTTTTATGTGAGATATAATGCGAGATATGAACTTCGGAGTTAATTCGATATTTCCTGCTTCAATTTTTTCCAAGAATTAATTCCCAAAAATTCTCAAGAATTTAAAAGGAATTTTTCAGCCATCACTTGCAGTCGCTGCTTTTAATCTGCCATGCCTGTCAATTTCCCCTTCTGAAATCCTGGTTGAAGAAATAGGGATTCCGTCTTCAGCGACTACATATTCCACATATACGATTTCAAGTGGCTTTTTTCCTTTTTCTTCCCTTATGCGGTTGATCTTAAGGGCAACAGGGTATGTTTCAGGGGAGACTACTATATAATCAAAGTCATCTTCTATAGTCGGGCCGAAGGGGTCATTTAATTTTGTAATCTCAAATTTTTCATCTGGAAATCCCATTCTTTTTATGCATTCGAAAAGTTTGGTTTTCCTGTTTTCATAGTCGTCGACAATATGAGTCTTGGCCAGCATTTCGTCGGAGGTCAGCCCTATATAGACCTTGCCGGCTTTTGCTATTTCAAATGCTTTTTCAATTAGTTTGGCGTGCCCGTCATGGAAATACTGAAAGGTCCCGCCAACTGCGACCTTTGGCATGATGGGTGATACTCTGTCATGTAAAAAGAAGTTTTGGTTTTTTTCAGGCTTTTGAAAATTTCCCTTTTGATTTTCCCTTTTCTTACGCATTTTTATCTTTTTAATTTTTTTTACCAATTTTCCCTTCCTTTTATTCCTGTTTCTCATTTTCTCTGTTCTCTTATTCTTCTTGCTTATCGTTTCCTTCTTCTTTCTTTTTAAAAGTCTAAAAGATAAAAAGAACCTCTGAGCTTTCTTTATTTTATAAGGTTATGGACTTTTATTCCTGCGTTTAGATAATATTCGTAATACTTTCACCCTGCCTCCTCTACCTATATATACGTGTAGAAACATAGTAGAGCCACTGTCATGCACCTTATACAAACATGTGCATCTTAGGAGAATTTTTTAATGAGTGAATTAGGACTTGACGATTTGCCCGGAGTTGGCCCTGCAACTGCAGAAAAACTCAAGGAAGCCGGATTTAACACCATTGAAGCAGTGGCCGTAGCCTCTCCTTCTGAACTTGCTACTACAGCCGAAATCGGAGAATCAACTGCTGCAAAAATTATTAATGCTGCAAGACAAGCTGCTGATATTGGGGGCTTTGAAACCGGAGATATTGTGCTTGAAAGGCGGAAACTTGTAGGCAAGCTTACAACCGGTTGTACCGAATTTGATGAAATGATGGGCGGGGGCATAGAAACCCAGGCTATTACCGAACTTTATGGGGAATTCGGATCTGGAAAAACCCAGGTTTCACACCAGCTTGCAGTAAATGTCCAGATGGACAGGGAACATGGAGGACTTGGCGGCTCTGTTATTATAATCGATACCGAAAACACCTTCAGGCCTGAGAGAATCACCCAGATGGTAAAAGGGCTTTCTGAAAAATACGGTATGGAGCTTGACCCTGAAGAATTCCTTCAGAATATCCATGTAGCCAGAGCGTATAATTCCAATCACCAGATTCTGCTCGTAGACTCTGCAACCGACCTTGCAAACGAGCTTAAAGAAATGGGCAAACCCGTTAAGCTGTTAATTGTTGACTCCCTTATGGCTCACTTCAGAGCCGAATATGTGGGAAGAGGAACCCTCGCAGACAGGCAGCAAAAACTTAACAAACACATGCATGGTCTGCTTCGCTTCGGAGACCTGTTCAATGCCTGTGTGGTTGTAACAAACCAGGTTATGGCAAAACCCGATGCCTTCTTTGGAGACCCAACAAGGCCTGTAGGAGGACATATCGTAGGGCACACAGCAACTTTCAGACTTTACCTGAGAAAATCCAAAGGAGAGAAGAGAATAATCCGTCTAGTAGACTCTCCAAGCCTGCCTGAAGGAGAAGCCGTTGTTACAGTTACTACAGCCGGCATTGGTGACCAATAAATAAAGATAAACAGTAGAGAACAACAGTAGATTCAAATAAAAATCTAAACCATAAAATCACCCATAAAATTACCCAAAAATTAGCAAATAGGAATCTACTGCTTAAACCAACACCCAGAAGCTAAAGACAAAATTTATTAAGAAGCATTAAGAAGAAGCATTAAGAATCTTCCCCTGCCTCGCAAGTTCCTGCGAGGCATTAACTTCTCTGAAAATACCATAACTTGGTATTGGGTAAAAAAGTACATTTTTAAAATTGGATTTTTTAAAATTTCATTTTTTCATTAAACTAATTTTCTTTAAACCAACTATTTTTGACTCCTCAGATTTTTATAAACCTTAATTATTTTTCAAATGTATTTTTGAACTTTTTTTTAAAATTAGCTTATCATTAACTTAAATGCGCTCCCGAATCACTTAATAGAGATTAAATCCTTTATAGAGCCATATTTAATGTATTAAACACAATAGGAAGAATATTTCTAGCTCTTTAGGGGTTCTAAATGGAATTTAGCTTAGTAGCGTAATTTTAATATACAAAACAGTTAAAAAAGGAATAATTACCAGAGAAATAGCATTGATAGTTTAATTTTGATTACATGTTGGAATTCTCTTATTTAAAAATTTTATTTCTATAAAACAGAGTTTTAGGAATACATGCGTTAAATCATTTTAATGTGTGTGGAATATTTGTAGCATTTGTAGCAGGCAATAAAATGGATGCAACTCTAAATCCGGAAAAAGTTTCTGGCCTTTCAGAAAAAGAGGCTGCTGAAATCCTTGAAAGAGAAGGCTATAACGAATTACCCTCCCAAAAAAAGCAAAGTCTTTTTTCAATCTTACTGAATGTAATTAAAGAGCCTATGCTTCTTCTTCTCATAATTGCAGGCTTAATTTATCTTTTTCTTGGAGAAGTAAATGATGCTCTCATCCTTTTAATGTTCGTATTTGTTGTTGTGGGTATAACATTTAATCAGGAGAGAAAGACTGAACGTGCCCTGGATGCCTTGAAGAACCTTTCCAGTCCAAGGGCCCTTGTAATAAGAAATGGGGAGCAAAAAAGAATTCCTGGACGGGAAGTTGTAAAAGGGGATATTCTCATCTTAAGGGAAGGAGATCGTGTTCCAGCAGATGGAATTGTACTTTTTTCTACAAATCTTACGGTGGACGAGTCTCTGCTTACAGGTGAGTCTCTGGCTGTTCGAAAATCAGAATATTGCGACTTATCTCAGACTGTTGAGCCTGCGGCGCCAGGAGGAGATGACCTTCCGTTTGTATATTCCGGAACCCTTGTTATCCAGGGCACCGGAATGGCCAAGGTAAATGCAACAGGTACCAATACAGAACTTGGCAAGATAGGAAAGGCTCTGGAAAATATTTCCGAAGAAGATTCTTTGCTTCAAAAAGAGACAGGCCTGATTGTAAAGAATTTTGCTATCGGAGGCGCCATTCTATGTGTATTTGTAGTTATTGTCTATGGGGTTACCAGAGGTGACTGGTTGCATGGCCTCCTTGCAGGCCTGAGTTTAAGCATGGCTCTGCTGCCTGAAGAGTTTTCAGTTGTCTTGCTGGTCTTCCTGAGTATGGGAGCCTGGAGAATGTCCAAAAGAAATGTGCTTGTCCGGCGTATGCCTGCTATTGAAACCCTTGGATCTTCTACTGTGCTCTGTGTGGATAAAACAGGAACTCTGACCCTGAATAAAATGATTTTAAGCTCTATCTATTCAGAAAATGAGTCATGCGATATTGATAAAATCAATGAAAATGGTTGCTTGCTTCCAGAATTCCACGAACTGCTCGAATTCGGGTATCTTGCAAGTCAGCAGGATCCCTTTGATCCTCTGGAAAAAGAGATCAAAAAGAGTACTGAAAGATTTTTGCCTGACCATCAGAAAATTCACAGTGAATGGAAACTTGTCAGGGAATATCCGCTTTCCAAAAATCTGCTTGCAATCTCAAATGTATGGGAATCTCATGATAAGCAAAGGTTTGTTATTGCGGCAAAGGGAGCTCCTGAAGCTATTATTGATTTGTGCCATTTGAAAGGGCAGGAGAAAGATGAGTTATTCTTCCAGGTTCAGGAAATGGCAAATAAAGGACTAAGAGTCCTTGGGGTTGCTAAAGCCACTTTTCAGGATGATTCTTTGCCAGAAATACAGCACGATTTCGAATTTGAATTTATAGGCTTGCTCGGTTTTGTTGATCCTGTAAGGCCAACTGTTGCCCAGTCCGTAAAGGAATGCTACACAGCCGGAATAAGAGTAATTATGATTAC
>CAZFNE010000011.1:0-26443 GCA_964520335.1 uncultured Methanosarcinales archaeon
TACGGAATAGAAAAAGATAGATTGGTTAGAAAAGGATGTATTGGATGGAACTTCTACTGAATTCCATCCCAAAAACAGGTTTTTCTGTTCAGGTTTATTTTTTCTCTCTTAATGAAAGTTTTGAAAGGTTTAAAACCAAAAACCTGCTAAGGTCTGTCCGTCTTCTCCCTTGGTAAACTCCAGATGGTTATGTGCTCTTTTTCTATTTACTCTAAAAAGTTTCACAAAGGAAAGAGAACGTTTTATATTATTCTACTACGGATTTTTTACTCAGGATATACATTATCATATCTGAGTTTAATTTGCTTTCCCGAGACAGCTTTTCTGCAATTGCCTCATTGGAAAAACGGTCTGATTTTAATTCCTGAATCTTTTCCAAAACATTCTGAGAAACGTTATAATACTCGTTTATATCCTTGCGATGGCCCCATACATCCCCTTCCAGAAGATTGATCTTCTGCATTTCCAGGAACATTTCTATTGACTTGGAAACAGTTCTCCTGTAAGATTTCGGAAGCTGTATTGCTTCTATTTTTGGACATGTTTCTGCAAGCATAAATACGTCCCTATTTGACGGCCTGAAAGCAAGGTGAATAATTCTTTCGTTCGGATTAAGGGTAGGAATTTCTTCCCTTGAACTAACTACTCTTATTTTCATACTTAACCCCACTCTTTATTTAAGAATTGATTTATAATTTATTTAAAAATCAAATTTGTTTACGCATTTGCATTTTATAAACATATCGATTAGCTGGAATATTATTTAGGAGGTTTATATCCAAATCGAGTTCTAATAGCATCGGCATGTGCCTGTAGACCCTCTTCTTCGGCTAACGAGATAATAGTTTCTTTTAAACTTTCAAGCCCTTTCTTATTGATTTTCTGTATACTTGAGTATTTAATAAAATGGGTGATGTTCAAACCTGAATAAACTTTTGCATACCCAGCCGTAGGGAGCACGTGATTGGTTCCTGAAGCATAATCCCCAACAGGCACAGGAGCGTAATTCCCTATAAAAATCGAACCTGCATTTTTGATCTTGTCAAGAACATAATCAGAATCAAATACCATAATCTGGAGATGCTCGGGAGCAAATTTGTTGCTGAAATCAATACACTCTTCGAGAGAAGACTCAATAAGAATTGCAGCATTCTCAAGAGAAGCTTTCACAATACTGCTTCTTGCAGCCTGCTCAGCCTGAAGGAGTACTTCCTTCTGTACAGCCTCTGCCAGTTTTTCTGACACTGTTACAAGGACAGATACCGCGCTTGGATCATGTTCAGCCTGGGCTATAATGTCCGAAGCAGTCATTACCGGATCTGCCGAATCATCTGCAATAATAAGAACCTCGCTCGGACCTGCCGGAAAATCAATCTCAGCAAAATTTCTAACCTGCATTTTTGCAGCCGTAACAAAAACATTTCCAGGCCCTACAATCTTGTCAACCTTCGGAACGCTCTCAGTCCCATAAGCCATTGCTCCGATAGCCTGCACTCCTCCAAGCTTGAAAACCTTGTCCGCACCTGCAACCTTTGCAGCAATAAGGGTCAGAGGATGTATCGAACCATCAGGCCTCGGAGGGGTACAGACAATAACCTCCTTTACCCCTGCAACCCTTGCAGGGATCACCGTCATCAGAACGGTTGAAGGATAAGAAGCCCTGCCCCCAGGTGCATATGCTCCTACGCTTTCTAGAGGAGTAATTTTCTGCCCGAGAAGAATTCCAGGCTTAAGTTCCATGAACCAGGTAGGTTCCGGAAGCTGGGCTTCATGAAACGCCTGAATATTTGCAGCCGCAGCTTTAAGGTGTTCTAAAAGTTCAGGCTTGATTCTGGAAAAAGCCTCTTCATACTCTTCATGGCTTACTTCGAAATCGGCAATTTCTACCTTATCAAATTTAGAGGTATATTCCCTTAGGGCTGCATCTCCTTTTGTCCTTACGTCAGAAAGAACTGCAGCAACGGTTTTTTCCACATTTTCAAGTCCGGAACCCCGAGACAGCATTTTTTGCAGCTCGATTTCTGAAACATCAGATAATTTTTTAAATAACATAAGAACAATCACCAGAAGGAACTTGAAAGAACCTGATATCCTTATTATGGATGTATAAAACTCTAAAGAATTAAACCTTGGAACCTTATATAAACAATTATAAATTTTGTTCGACAATTCGAGATAAACAGACAATAATTACTTGATTAATAAGTCTTAGGGTCATCATCTTAAGCGAACAATTCTCGCATTTATTGTAATCT
This sequence comes from uncultured Methanosarcinales archaeon, assembly GCA_964520335.1. Classification (GTDB taxonomy): domain Archaea; phylum Halobacteriota; class Methanosarcinia; order Methanosarcinales; family Methanosarcinaceae; genus Methanosarcina. Next base: position 2,256 of record CAZFNE010000011.1, read on the forward strand.
GTTATTCTCATTAAAGCCAATAATTATTTCATTAAAGGCGTGATCTGATTTAAGATTTTATCCCTTGTCAGTCCATTCAAAAAATAAAGCCGAATAAAGAATAGGAAAAGAATGGAAATTACAAATTCATTTATAAGCTCAAATCTGGGAGCAGTAGAACATTGCCTGTTAGAAAATAGGAAAAATTAGAAAGTAAATAAAAAGAAAATAAAAAAAATAAGCGAGAAAGAGAAAAAGCTAAGAGGAAAATTAATAATCATTAATTGTTCTCTGCGCGGGGGAACTGTCTTTTTCAGTAGCATAAGGCTCGAAAATTTCAGAAACATCAGGGGTTGTTTCTCTTTTTTCTATTTGTTTGAAAATTTTTTCTGCGATCTTCGGGCCAAGCAACACAGCTATCTTCTCTCTATCGGTTCTTGCAAGGGCTTCTTTTGACCTGATGCCTGCTTCATAAAGCCTTCTTGCACGGATACGTCCTATACTCCTGATTTCAAGCAGTTCTATTAACTCAGGGCTTGCACCGTAATTGATTCTTATTTCAAGCTCGGCAGCCTCTTTCCCCCCTTTTAGCTCAAGGAGCCTGGCAAGCTGGGCAGTTACATGCATAATCCATTCCGCAATATCTGCAATTGCATGGATATCCCCCTCTCCTATGCCAAATCTTAAACAAATCTCATTTTCGGATTTTTCATGCACCCAATCAGTAAGCATCAGGGAAGTCTTGACTTCCCCAAGGAACCATTCATATTCCGTAATTTTGAAAGGGTCCGGTATTTTTGCAAACTCATCGGCATGATCCAGGACATATTCATTTATTTCCTGATAATCCTGGGAACGCATATAGAGCAGGCGCATATCAGGCGTGCTGCAGATAAGATGCAGAAGAGTAAGTTCGGTTAGATGTGAAGCCTCTCTTAAGCCTTTTACAATAACAGCAGCTGAGAGCGGATCAATATACAGCCTCGAAACGAGTTTTCCAAGGGTTGTGGGAAAAAGGGATTTCGTATTCTCTAACATTCCTTCCTGGCGCAGGAAAGCAAGGCATTCATCCACGACTGCAGAAAGTCCGAAATTTGAATACTGGAATGCAAAAAAGGTTGCCTCAAGGAATTCCATTAATTCTTCTTTCGTTCTTGCAAAGCCGTTAGCTATCGTTGAGAGTATATGTGTCCTGAGGGCATTTTCCGTGCCCAGCTTGGACCAGATATCTTCAGCGTCGGCCTCGATGTAATTTTCAAAAAGGAAAATGAATTCCGAATAGGATTTGGCAAGAAGCACAGCTTCCCCGTAAGGGTCAAGTCTTGGCCTGCCTGCTCTGCCTGCCATCTGTTTGTATTCAAGGACAGGAATAGGCTGCATCCCTCCCTCAGCAGAATAACGCCTATAGCTTCTGATAATTACTCTTCTGGCTGGAAGATTAAGGCCAGCAGCAAGGGTGGGAGTGCTGGAGATCAGTTTTATCTTCCCGGTCCTAAAGCCATCCTCTACAATTTCTCTTAAAGGCGTTGTAAGGCCTGCATGATGGAAAGCTGTCCCTGCGCGAACGCAGGAAGCAAGGGTTGTTGAAACATCAGTTTCGCTGTTATCCAGAATTTCATCCGCAAGCCTGGAAAGAGTTTCCTGATCTTCTGGAGAAAGGGCTTTTTTAACAGAAGTAACCGCTTTTTTTGCGAAAGCCATACAGTTTTTTCGGCTGCTTTCAAAAACCAGGCACTGCCCACCTTCTTTAAAGGTATCAAGGGCAAGATTTACAGCTTCATCTTTTGAGGCTTGATCAATCTTTTTTTCTTTATCCTTGCAATAAAAAGTTCCTGTAAAAAGCACCCCTTCAAGAAGTTCTGTGGGTCTCCACTCGCTTACAACAAGTTCGGCCTCAAGCCAGGCTGCGAGTTCATCTGCATTCCCAACTGTTGCAGATAGGGCAAGAATCTGGCAGGAAGGGTTCATTTTCCTTAGCTTTGCAAGCGTAATTTCGAGGGTTGGGCCCCTATCTGCCGAATCAATAAGATGCACTTCATCTGCAACTACAACCGAGATTTCCTGCATCCAGGCAGTCTCATTCCGGAGAAGGGAATCGGTTTTTTCGGAAGTGGCTACAATAATATCATTTACCCCAAGCCCCTCATCCCGCAAGTCATAATCGCCTGTCGAGATTCCAACCCGGACTCCTAATTCTGAAAATTCTCGAAAGCGCCTGAATTTTTCGGAAGCCAGGGCCCTTAAGGGCACGATATAAAGGGCTTTTCCACCTTTCTGGATTGATTTAAGCATTGCAAGCTCGGCAAGAAGGGTTTTTCCTGAAGCTGTGGGGATTGCAGCTAGCAGGTTTTTTCCTTCAAGCAGCCCTTTTTCCACGGCTTCGGCCTGAGGAGGGTAAAGCTCATTGATCCCGGAATCCAGATAGAACTTTTTTATTTCATCAGGCAAATCGAGCTTTTCTATCTTCATTAAAGACCAGAGACTCCATTATATTAGTAAGATGTAATTCGCTAATAGTAAGACTATGATAAGTTACAGGTTTAGATCAGTTTAAGATCTGTTAAGATTTTGTAACAATTAAGGTTACTCTTAAAGCACTCTTAAACGCTCTTAGCTATCTGCGGAGTAATAATAATTTCCACTTTCTTTTTGTTCCCTGTCAAGCCTTGAACCCAGATTATTTACCCTCGGTCTCCTGGTTTCTTCATCCCTGCGGAAAGTTATTCCAAGGTTTTTCAAAAACCTGTTCATGCCTGCTTCCATACTGAAAGGCCCGTGAGCTTCTCCGTAAGCAGAGGGTTTGCCTTCAAAAACCATCAAGCGCTGGCTCAACATATCTATCATGTATATGTCGTGGTCAACAACAAGGGCAATCTTCTGGTTATTTTCGGCAAAACGGTTCAAGACTTTTGTAACCATGGAACGTTGTTCAACATCCAGGTGAGCGCTTGGCTCGTCAAGAATATAAAGATCGGCTTCCTGAGACAGGCAGGCTGCGATTGCAACTCTCTGCAACTCCCCGCCACTGAGGTCAGGAAGCAGGCTGTCATAAATCTTTTCGAGATGGAGAGGGTTTGAAATCTCGACTTCATAATAGCTGGTTCCAAAATGCTTTGTTATGCCGCGCAAAAAGTCCTGTACACTTACAGGAGTGTCGGCTTTGATATACTGGGGTTTGTAAGAAATCCTGACATCAATCTTGGGATCTCCTTCATCAGGTTTTATTTCCCCTGCAAGTATTTTTACAAAGGTGGATTTTCCTATCCCGTTAGGCCCAACTATCCCAAGCACTTCTCCTTGCCGCAGATTGCCTCCTGTAGCTTTTAAAGAGAAACCGTCTCCGAATTTTTTAGAGAAACCATTAAAAGCAACCGTAGCCCTGATCTGGGAAGCTTCTCTGGGAGGGTGGACTTCAAACTTAATAGCTTCAGGCCGAATCCTGATATTTTCTTCGGGCAGAAAGCCTTTAAGATACTGGTTGATCCCCACACGAACACTCTTCGGTAGGGTAATAACTCCAAAACCTGCCGGTTCTCCGTAAGCGATATGGATTACATCTGCAAGCATGTCAAGAATTGCAAGATCGTGCTCAACAACAAGTACGGCCTTTTCTTTTGAAAGCTTCTGAACAAGCCGGGCAACATTGATCCTCTGATAAATATCGAGATAAGGACTTATTTCATCAAAGAAATAGAACTGGGCATCCTTTGCCGCACAGGCAGCAATTGCAACCCGCTGGAGTTCTCCTCCGCTTAATTCCGAAATTTTCCTGTCAACTACACTCTTCAAATCCAGATAATCAATAAGCTCGTCAAGAACTCCTCTTTCATTAGTTTTTTCGAGCAGTTCAGAAGTTTTGCCTTTAAAAGCTTTAGGAATGAGGTCAACATACTGGGGTTTCTGGGAAACTTTTACCTTTCCGTCAGCCACATCCTTGAAGTAATCATACAGGGCTGTACCTGCATAGTGTTCGAGTACAGTATCCCAGTCTCCTTTTCCCTGTCCAAAATTGGGGATCAGGGCTCCGGAAAGGATCTGGACAGATGTACTTTTCCCAATCCCGTTCGGACCAAGAATCCCTGTCACTTTTCCTATTCTTGGCACAGGCAACCCAAATAAAGCAAACCCGTTTGGCCCGTATCTATGGGTTGGAATCTCCAGGGCTTCAGGGAGCCCTATAATCATGATTGCATCAAAAGGACATTTATTAATGCAGATTCCGCAGCCCACACAGAGTTCTTCGGAAATTACAGGCTTGCCATCCGCTTCAAAAACAATTGTTTCGTCTCCTGTTCGTACTCGGGGGCAGTACTTTTCACATTCTTTACTGCACCTTCTCGGCTGACACCTGTCTTTATTAAGTATAGCTATTCTCATAATAGTCCCCAATACAACGTTTTTTCTTTAATTTAGAGCGATATATTTTAGATTTCTGCTGATCAGCAATAATAAGCCTGCATACTTCAAATACATTCAATTATTCAAGCATAACTAAGTTAATATTTTTCTATTTAAGGGATTCCCAGGGAAAATAATGCTTGAAGTGAGGAATAATCCAGGGGATGATCTGGAAGCTAAGTATCATATCGGTAAACCTTTCATGGCCAGAGGTTACAGATAATGTATTGTAATTGTTATGTCTGTCGCGTATGAAATACCTGCTTTAGTATATGAACAGTTGGGTGCAGAAATTCCGACTACCAGTTAAATCCTGTATCTTGGCCCATTAAAGTAAATTTAACAGGTAGAAATTAATTTTAAAAGAGATAGTAAAAAGGTTTTTTGAGAAAACCTTTTTTGCAGTTCAGGAAAAGAAGGCTTCTCTCAAGTAAAGAAGGCCTTCAGTTCAGGAGAAGAGTCCAGGTAACAAGGAAAAAATCAACAACTACAAACTCAACGAAAAGCCAATCTTTGGCTTTGAATTCTTTGACATCTACCTTTAGTTGAGGGTAAATTAGTTTCTGTACAAAATACGTGATTGCTATGACAATAGTAAGTATAGCATACCAGATTCTGTCCTCTCCTGTCCCGTAAAGGCTGAAAACTACAACTCCTGCCAGTATACCGAGTATTGAGGCTACTATTGTCTTTATTATCCCTTCTTTATGAGCTTTCTGTTTCTCTTCGGGGGTTTTTTCTTTAATTAAAATCTTTTTTTCCCGGGAGTCTCCGCTTGCTTCCGGATTTTGTACAGCAGCCTCTTTAAGTTTTACGGGCTCTTTCTTTGCCTTTGCTTTTGCACTTTGCTTGTTCAACCTTTATACTCTCCTGAACTGCAATTCTCTTCATGTCTAATTTCTTAGAGTTTTGGCCTCATTACTGGAATTAGAAATTTGCACATGTAAATAGAGATTTGAAATATAATATTTTGATCCTTAACTTCAGGTCTGAATACCTGAATTTATGATTGCTATCAAATTAAAGTAACTAAATCTGAATTCTCATATTTAAATTATTAGAATAAAACTCTTAGAACAGAATTTTACAGCTTTAAATAAATTCATTGCTTAAAACATTACCGATCTGATCTATGGAAATAGCATCTATTCCTATTGAATTTAAATGCTTTGAAAATTTTGAAGGCCTGTGCCCGCTTGGATGATAAACAATGGTGACTTCAGGGGAAAGTTTTCTAACCATATTTTCAAGCCCGCACGCATCAAGGTGATCGCTTATTTTTATTATAGGGAAAGGATAATCAGAACGGCAACTGAGCACATACTTTTTCATATTCGAAGGCAATTTATCAAGTTCCCAGGGAGCTACTACAAAAACGTCATCTTCTCCCCTGGGACTTAGCCCTTCGAGTTTTCCAGTATCTTCGAGCATACACCGCGTAAGTGCCCTTGTCCTGGCTTCCATACGGATTGTTCCATCATACCCAAATCCGCGTATAAGTTCAACTGCACGCTGGGCTTTTCCAAATTCGTACGCTCCAAAAGCTACAGGCCCATTTTCAAAAAGAGCACACTTCATGCCTTCAAGGTCATCAGCAAAAAAGCAGGCTGGATCTCCAGGATCTCCATAATTAGCTTCAGTAATAAGGACATCACACGATGGAAGTTTGTCTGCATCTTTGACGTCCCCTGTAACAAGGATTTTTGTCCCTACCTCGTTTTCCCAGTAAAAAGCAGTAGCTCCTACTGTATGTTCTGTAGAAAAGGTTTTTACTTTTATTCCTTCGATGTCTATTTCATTTCCAAGTTTAAAAGTATTGCCTGCATATTTCCTGTCATGCCTGATCTCAAGAGCCATAGCTGTTTTTTCTGAGCACACGGCATTGGGGGACAGCATGGCTGATTTTCCGTGATGGTCAGAATGCGCATGGGTAATCAGGTATGCATCGGGCTGGAGATGTTTTCCTGGGGTGCGGGTAGTATCAACAGAAAACATTCGCAAATCTCCGGCGGAATCCCTGAACCTTATAGAGACGTGCGGTTTAAAACTTCCGCGAGAGTTTCGCTGCCTGAGGGCCAGCACACCAAGATCAATTAGTTTTTTAGAAATCACGCAAATCCTTGTGGAGATAATACTTCCGATATTAATAACTTGGGGAAAATACCTGAAAGGCCCCTACGCTGTTTCTCATTGATAATACCAGGTACACTTTTTATTATATAAAAGGACATATAAAATATAAAGCTACCTGTTATTTGAGAACTAAGGCGCAGGTTGACTCTGGCCATTTGCTCAAATCAAATCCAGTATAAATTTTATTTCACTATTTTAATTTCACTATTTCTAGCCTGAATAATTTCATACATATATTTATATCTGTTTATTTTTTATCTCTTTAAATATATAATAGGTCAGAGGCCATCCGACTAAAACAGGGTTGATCCGGTAAAATTACCAGCAAAAGCCCCGAAGCACTGACCTGCTAAAATGTAAGCTATGTTGTGCCCTAAACCGTTTAAAACCATATTAAAGAATATAAAAAGGCTAGGTAATAAGCCCGGTGTTTCCCCTGAATCAATAATATAAGATAACAAAAGGAATGACATAAAGATTCCAGCCGGCTATAAGGAATTTGCCTAACCCAAGAGATCCCAGAAGCCTTAAATTTCCCCAGAATTCTTCTAAAATGTGAGCTGCATGGAAGTGGAGTAGGGCCAGTATAAAGGAAGGATTTTAGCATTCATGAATCTTTTATCCATTGAAACTTAATAGAAATTATTCGGGAATTTAAATTTTTGGAATAGTTCCTTTTTTTGAGAATATTCTAACTGGAGCTACTCTATGCAATTTTAATTTTTAGATCATATCTCAAGAGTTATTATAAACCCGATATAAATTTGCAGGATTCAGGTTTTAAGCAATATCGTAATTTAATTTTACCAGCCTTTTTTATACTTTTTAGGGAGCTTTTGCTCTTTTGCATTCGTTTTGTTTGTTTTCTTTCTTTTCTCAACTACTTTTGTCTCTGAGCTTTCGGTTTTTTCAGCTTTGGAACTTTCAGGGGTCTGAACGTTTCTTTTTTTAGATATTTCAGGAGTAGAAGGCTTTTCGACTATACTTTCCTTCCTTTCCTCCTTTTTTTCCTCGCTCTTCATTAATTTTTTTACATCCCCAAGCACTTTCTTGAAGGGATTACTCCATTTCCTAGGAGAATTATCTTCATTAACGGGCTTATTATCAGCCATAATTTTACCTCTTATTTCTCGGATAGAATCAATTAAAAACTGCTAATTTCATTTTCTTTATCTGCTTTAATCTTTTTTAATTAATATTATGGAAATAACCCTGAATTAAAGTTTTTTTCTTCAGGATCCGCTCCGTAAATGATTTTAGAAACGCCCTAAAGCAATTGTTCTGAGTTGAATTGTTGCGGCTTCGAGAACTGCAGTTTTTTTAAGAGCATACTTTTTTCTCAGAAGTTCGATTTCTTTATCGGCTTTATCAAGAAATTCCTTTTTAGAACCAGATATATCAAGCTCTGAAGCTTGCAGATTTATTTCTTTAATTCCATCCTGAAGTTCAGTATAGAGTTTAGTCCCTTCTAAATCCGCTTCTGCATGTATTCTTTCAACTCTATCGACTGTGCCCTCATTGCTGCCTGCTGCTTTTAAGGCAAGCGAATAAGCACGAAGAAACTCATTTTCAGCAAACTGGAGATTTTCATATTCTTTATCCATTTTTCGATCACCTGCGAAATGTCCTATCTATCTATTACCTGGGGGTTCAACGGCTTCATCATTTTATCGATATTACACTTGTATGCTCGGGGGAATAAAAAAGATTGCTGAAAAGGATTAGCTCATTAAAGTAAGATTATAAGTTCCATTCAGAGTTCATTATCTATCCTTATAAACAATTTTAAATAAATTTTAAATGTTGTATTATAAAACGATTTCACAGACTCAAAATCATTTGAAAGTTAAATACAACATAAACTGCAGGCGGCGCGAACGGTTAAGCGTTGAGTAAATTCTAATCCCATTTTAACACCGTAGAATGACCATGTTAAATGGAATAAATGTGAATTTGACTAAAACAATGGAGCACCTGTATACGATATGGAACTGCGAGGGAAAGAAATTTAAAAAGCAAAATAATTTTGGGATAAAACGCATTAACCAGGTTTATTAAAGAATGATAGTTAGGGCTAAATTCAGTCAGCTTACTAGATTATAATGACATTGAGAATAATTATGGTATATAAATTATTAATAATATGCCATAATATAAGAATTGTTTATGCAACTAACTATTTTATGACCAGGTGTAAAATTTTATGCTCATATGGAGGATAAAAGTTGAAGGAAATAAAAGTAGATTTTTAGATGTCCCTTCTATTGATCTTCCTGAGGGGGTGGTCATGCATAAAAACTAATGGCCCGATACCTTTTGTAACAGGAGCAATTCTGAGGCATCCAAAAGGTTTTCAAGTCATCTGGGATTCTAGAGACCACCGTAAACATTACAATCTATTGGACAATAAAAATGAATCCACGTGGTGGGCTCCAGGGGCAATTGGATGGTGGATAGGTATACTCTTTGCAATTGGTTCCATTTGTTTTGTAGCGGGTGCTGCACCAGGTTATGTGGATTGGGTTGGCAATCGCATAGATGGAATGACATTTTTCATTGGCTCAATTTACTTCACAATAGCTGCCTTCTTGCAGTACATCGAAACTGTAAACACACGCCGAGCTCCCAAAGGTTGCTTATTCAGTGAGAAAAAACATTTTTTTACCTGGGAACCTCGGAGAATTGACTGGATTGCCAGCATTGTACAATTTATTGGTACACTCTTTTTTAATATAAGCACTTTTTATGCTCTGAACGTACTTTAACCGTTCAACAGATTAACCATCATGTTTGGGGGCCTGATGCATATAGATCTGTCTGTTTTTTAATTGCAAGCGGGCTGGCATGGATAGAGGTTGGACACTCCTTATTTTCATGGAAGATAAAAAACATTTCATGGCAAATAGCATTTTTAAACCTTTTAGGATCAATTGCTTTTGGTATTTCTGCAATCGCTGCTTTTGTTCTGCCATAAACCGGGCAGCCAATTAGCACAACATTGGTTAATCTGGGGACATTTACAGGAGCTATATGCTTCTTAATAGGCGCCATATTGTTACTGCCCGAACGTACACATCCCGATTAATTGTTCACAAAAGAGAGCAGATCCGTGAAAAATATAAAAAGAAAAAAATCGAATTGCATGCGGCCACCGCACACCCTTTTAGGGTTGGGTATGTGACCGTACTCCTGTTGTAAGGAAAACCAGGAGAAGATACCAGAAGATCTTACCAGAAGATCTTATAACTTTTCACGGTTCCCATCGAATAATAGGTGTATCCAGACCTGAAAAGCGGAGTAGGCTTGTATGCCTTACCTTTTTTAACTTTAACAATAGAATCCCAGTTCCCTGATTTATGTGGATATGAACCTGTGCAATCAATGAATATCAAACCCTTATCTGTCGTATTGAAAGCATTGCATACATGTCCACTATTGTCATTTTTAAAATCAATTGTAACCCAGGCAGTTTTGATGCCAGTTTTTTCTGCATTGTTGTGTACAGTTTCTGCAAAATCCCCACATGTATATTTCCCGGGTTTGTAGATTTTTTCGTCAGTTTTATCTTTTTTAATAAAGGTGATTAACTGTTTATAACAGGGATTGGATGCACTTTTGTTATTTAGCAATGTAATTTTATTTCCATCTGCACCTACCCAGTATGTGTTACCTGTATGCGGATGAACAACTTCAGTACTTGCAGAACTTATAGTTACTGCGGAAAGCACCAGCATGGTACTTAACCAGCTTAAGTATTTTATCTTCATAAAATCAACTCCTTTTAAGGAATTCTTGTTAAATTGGTATAGCTGTTAATTTTAGCAGGATACTTTGAAAATATTCTCAGGAAATTAAATAGACAAAATTTCTGGGTTTTGTATAACGTTTTGACAAAAATAAATTAAAAAAGTCCAGCAATAATTGGAGATATCCTTGCCATAACCATTTAAAATAAAACTAATAAAAAAATTAAGGCAACATTAAAAATTTTAAGTTAGAAAAATCCAATACTGGACCGAAACCAAAAGTCAAACTATGTATTTACCCACTCTGTCTAAATTCCCTAAAATAGAAAATGCCTCTATTTCATTTCAATGTTTCGGAGACAGTGAGAGAAAAGTTTAGTTTGCTTTAAAATACAGCTATTTTTCATAGAATACCACTAGAAAAACTACTGAGAAAAGGACTAAAGATATTCAATATAAGAGAATAGGAATGCGTCAAAGGCCTTAGGAAACTCTGAAATAACAATCCAGTATCCTTTGAAATATTCATAATGCTCATCAATTTTTTCAAACTGCACTTTTGCAAGACCGGTGCTTCGATATTTTCAAAAAAAACAAGTGCTTTTCTTGCTCCGAGATATCTTTCATTCTTGTAAACGGCCTTTTAATATTAATTAATGGACCAAACTCGGATTGCTTTTATTTTCATAAGCCAAGCTTTTACTTTTTCTATATTCCCAGTTTCTAAGAATTCTTCATTCTCTACCAAAAGCTTCAGCAATTGCTATAAGATATTCTGCTTTTTTGTCCTTGAGGAGAACTGAGAAATTTTCAATCCCAATGTTTTTGTTTGCGGGGATGAAGAAAAGGCCTGTATTTAATTCCTTCAATTTTTCAAATCGCAATTAAGACTGAGCTTGAAAAGCAGTATTTTGAGTCTATGCAATAATATACTAAAAATAGTATGCAGAATAAGTCATTTTTCAATTAGAAATGAACAGAACGAATATCAAAACTATAGTACAGCCTTAGAAAGCCTACATAGAAGAAAATGTCAAAAAAGAACATAGAAAAAGATTATCCCCAGGGTCACACCTGGAGAGTTTTGTCGAGAAAAGGATTAAAGAATCTTATCTAATTCAGACGCCAGTACGCTTCCCTGCGTCACTCCCATAAATCTTTTTACTTCTTTTCCATCTTTTTGAATTATTAACGTCGGGACAGCATGTATACTGTATTTTGAGGCAAGTTCCTGGTTTTCATCCACGTCAACAACTTTGAACTCAACTTTTTCCCCATACTTCTTTTCGAGCTCTTCAAGAATTGGTTTTTGCATCCTGCAAGGTCCACACCATGTTGCGGAGAAGTCCAATAAAATTGGTTTCATAAAATCACCTATATTCTTTGAAACGTCTGAGACTCTTTAGTTTTTATTAATCCATTCTGAAAAGCAACGACTGCACAGGACATCCCTATTTACTGCCTGTACAAAAAGGTTGCTCAAAACCCAAACCTGAACAATAGGCGACCTGAAAAATGGATTACCAAATACAGGGCCGGGTCTTAATTTTATGTATATATTATCTTCGATAAGGTATGTAGTTTTTGGTATTATTTATTTAAATGTTTTTTAATGGCATCAGGTTTTACAGTAAGTAGACGACTACTCCCCTAAATTTAAAACAAAAGATAGGAAAAAATGCCTTTATATTAGTAAGTAGAAAACCAGATAGGGTTAAAACTCCCACAATATATATTTAATCCAGAATTAATCCAGAAACACACTGAATCCTGACAAGAGTTTTTCTTATCTAACCACCAAGCGGGGTAGTTAATAGATAGTATACGAAGAAATATTATAAAGAATCTATAGAAATAAATATGGAGCCCCGAAGAAAATTAAAGATTTTAAAAGATAAGATATCCAGGGTTCCAAAGTTTAAAAGACTAAAATTAAATTAAAGGCTTTGTTCAGAACAAGCAGCCAGGATTTTTAAACCCTCACTGACTTTTACTTTTTGATTGCATAATTCAGGATTTTTTCATAGACAGTTCTTTTCTGGTCTCCAAGAATTCTGGCCTTAGATCTATCGGTTGTAGTTTTTCCATTCTGTTGCATATAGATATATTTTCCATTTTTGACACCGACAATTAAAGAGCAGTCAGGAATAACACTTGATCCAAAGTATTTTGCAAGCTTAGGACTCTTGTTTATATCTATGGACATAAAAGTTACTTTTCCTGAATATTTTTTTGCCAGAGCATTGAGAGTCGGGGTAAAAGCCTTACAATGAGGGCACCATTTAGCCCCTATTGTCAAAAAAACCGGACCTTTTTTAAGAGCTGTGTTTATCTGCCCGAGCTGAGTTATTTCTACAACTTTGCCTCCAGTTGTAGCTGCTGCTCCTGTTGTAGACATCACAAAAAAAACTAGTGTTAGAAGACAGAATGTCTTAAAAAAAACTTTTTTCACTATAATTCCTCGTACTGTTTACTTAAAATCATGGGTTTCCCGAAAAATTGGACTAAAGTCTACCGGTGTCAACTCCAATTTTCAATAACAGTTTGCCTGAACTTGTTTAAAACAATAGACAATACATTTTATACATTTCTTAAAGGAGAAAACTACCTTTCTTCCAGAATTGACCAATAATCCGAGAGCAATAATAAAATTGGTTTTAAGATTAGTGACCAAGTTTTATCCTTCTCTATATAAAGATTATTATTAAAGCTAAATTCGAATAATAAATTTATATTTTCTTTATTATTTTAAGACGTTCTGCAAAAATTTATAATTATTGAGCTTTAACGAATTTGTTGAATTTAATTTAGTTCCATCGGGATATTTTAGTATACTATCTCTTCAGCGGCTGGAAAATAACACTATTAGAGCCTGTTAAGATTTTACTAATTAGCTGAAAATAAAAAAGTAAATAAGAGGAAAAAGAGTAATAATATAAAAAAGCTTTAAAAACAAAATAAAATAAAATTAAGACAGTCTTCGAACCTGTTTATCGGGATAACTTATACTTCTTAGAAATCCAGCTAAAATCTCTTTAAAATACTGGTTATAGAGCTTTAACCACAATATTGTACAGTAGGAAATCTTCACTAAAAACAGACATTCGAGTTTTATACTTATACACATTGATTATTTTCTTTATCTTCGCTTTCCTTTAATCACGTTGCCAAAATACATACAGCCTTCCATCGAGATTGTTGGCATGTCAGGAGTTTCATCTATCATCTTAACCGGAGCTCCCCGGATCAGTACACATGGGATTCTTTCCCCGGCTTCTCCCATAAGAAGCTGAGCCGCAGAGACCAGATTATCTGCCACTGCTTTATATGTAATTTGCAGAGGTTTACCGTAAATGTCCACAGACCCGCGGGCATCTTCTACTGGTATAAATCCGGAAACTCCAAGCGCAATGCCTGAACAGCCAAGTCTTAAAGGCTGAGTCCTGCTGTCTCCGATAATAACTCCTAACTTACAGGAATAAAGCTTCTCGAGTCTCTTCCGGAGCTTTTCTGAACTTTTTTTAGGATCTTTCGGAAGAAGAACTACATACCCTTCCGGAGCGTTAGAGGCATCAATTCCCGCATTGGGAGCTAAAACTCCTTTTGTGACCGTAAGAGCAGCTCCAGGGACCCCTCCAAAAATTTCATCGCATTCTTGCAGCACAAGCTCCATTTCCCTTGGATCAATTTCATATCTCTCTCCAAGCAGTCTGGCCTCATCTCCTGGAACGACAGTGGAAAGTTTAATTACTCTTCTTTCTGCAGTTCCAACTGCAGACTCTGCCAGCACCAGGATATCCCCATCAACCGGATGGATATTTGCAGCTTTTAAAGAGGCCTCCAGAATCTCTGCAAGATTATCTCCTTCCCTGATAATAGGAGTCCTAATCCCATACATCTGGATGGAAGTCTTTTCCGAAATCATGTTTTGTTGCCTTTAAATAAATAATTGTTACTATATGTTATTCTATTATTAGTTCTTTGAAAATCAAAAAAATGAGAATTAAAGCGTAAAATACAGGAAGATATTGATAAATGTATCCGAAAACTCAAAGAGAAGTAAAACTTTCAGAAAAATAAATAATAAAATTAAAAGATAAAATTAAAAGGAATAAAAGTAAAAGAAAATAAGAAAAAGAGGATGAAAAGCAGGAAGAAATAAAGATATAAATTTAAAAGTAGGAAAACTAAAAAATAGTAAAAAGGTAATCAAAAAAAAATAAAAATGAATTCCATAGATATTCGCTTGAAATTATTCCCCTGAAATCCCGATCATGGAAAGCAATCTTGGTGTGTTTTTATGGGAACCTATAGGCATGATATGGACCCCTCTAGAGAGTCTCATAAGCTCTTTTATAGTCTCCGAAGCAATAAGAAGCCCCTCCTCTACAGGTTTTTCTGCTCCTTTCATCCTTAACATGATCTCATCAGGCACATTAATTCCAGAAATATTTTTATTCATATATTCTGCCATATTGAGAGACTTTAGAGGAATCAGGCCAGCAATTACAGGCACTTTGAGATGACTGATTGATTCCATAAATTCTTCAAACATCCCTATATCGTAAACAGCCTGGGTCTGAATAAAGTCAGCTCCGCATTTCACCTTTTTCTCAAGCTTGATAAGCTGGAGAGGCTTTTCGGGATTTATCCCTGAAACAGCACCTTTGCAAAAAGATGTCCCTCCATCTAAAATATTACCTGCATAATCAATGCCTGAATTAAGTTTCCCAACAAGCTGCAGGAGCTGGACAGAATCGAGGTCGTATACTGGCTTTGAACCAGGATGGTCTCCGCATGAAGGAAAATCTCCTGTCATTAAGCAAATATTCTGGAGACCCATAGCATACGCTCCGAGAAGGTCTGACTGGAGCCCAATTCGGTTCCTGTCTCTGCATGTAAGCTGCATGATAGGTTCATGCCCATCATCAAGCAGGAACTTACTAAAAACAAGAGAACTCATATGCATAATTGAGCACTGGTTATCCGTAACGTTTAGGGCATCTACAATACCTTTAAGCTGGCGAACATCTTCCAGGGGGGCTGAAACATTTGTTCCTTTGGGGGGGGAAACTTCAGCAGTAACCAGAAATTTGCTGGAATTCAGTTTTTCACGAAAGTTAAAAAGCATTGAATAAGTATATTAGAAATGAAATTATTTAAAACCATGCTCCTGAAGAGCATTGACAGTGTAAAGAAGATGAAATATTTAGATGAAATATTTTTATTTTTAACACTTTAATTAAATCCCAATATTCTTCTTTTCTCACCCTCTGAAAAACTCTACAAAAAGGGAATTAAATTTCCTGTAAAATCCTTAGATTTTTATATGGAGTCGATCAAAGTTAGCTCCCCCTCTTTAAAATATATTTTATGTAGTAAAATGTAGTAAAAATTTGGCTTCATACTGTAATATTACTAGGCAGGGAATTATTTAAACGTATTAGAATTATCGATGTAACTTTATTAGCTTTGAAAAGATCTGAAGGCATTGTAAAATTGCCTTCAAAAGCTACCGACCGGATATTATACAATTTTATTTGAGCTGATCCAAAAACTCAAAATGAGCCTCTTAGTCTCAAATTAAAATAATCAATAAAATTAACAATAATGGAGAGGTTCTGAAACTTTTGTTTATATAAGAATAAAATTGATCCTGAGATGACTCACATATGATTAATGTCAGTATAATTATAAGCAATATAATTATATTTAGATGTTAAATAAAGATCGTCGTATAATTTTGAATTACTATTATTAACATGTTAATATTATTTAATAGAGTGTTCCTGAGGAGTATGGATTACGTAAAGGAGATCAAGTTTGTTTGTATTTTTCAGCCGTTCATAAATGAGATTCCAGACACAATCCTTCTCTCTATCAACTTCACACGTCCCATCAAGAGATCCTCCGCAGGGGCCGTTTAAAAGTCCTTTAGGACACTGGGCTTTAGGGCAAAAACCTCCAAACTCACTTATGGTACAGTTTCCACACATTATACACTGGTTTGAAAGCAGCTTGCCTCCACTAGAACCACCAAGAGAGAGTGTATCATTTGCTCCGTATACAGGGACGTTTGTTACATTTGACACAGAAGAAACTCCACTTCCGCAGCCCATTACAAGGATGCAGTGTGCTTCGTTTATTTTCTCGCTCTTCTCAATAAGGGAATCAAAAGACTTGATACTGCAAGCTGCAGTAGGAAGAGCCCAGCCTACTACATTTTTTCCTAATTCTTTCAGCCGTTTACACATGTCAAGAACTTCCGGTTCCCCACCAGTTTTTAGTTTTGCAGCGCAGACATTACATCCTATAATAAAGATATCATCTTCATCCTTCAATAGATCCAGGATTTCTTCAATAGTTTTTGCTGAAGTTATGATCATAATTACCTCGAATATCGATACTCCAGATTACTCCGATTTGCAATACACTCGCGGATCATATCTGCGATAAGTGGAAGAGAGCGGGCCTGTCCTTTCAGTTTTTTAGCAAGGCGGTCAAATTGCAGTAAAGTTCCCATTACAAGCACGTCAGTTTTTTCCGTTTCATGAGAAACTGCATCTCTTGTTAAAGCGGCATCTCCTCCCCGAGCAAGCATTTCCTGCTTTATTATCAGGGCTTCTGTTGTTGTAAGATTGCGAATTCTTAACATAAAATGGACACACTTGTCCTGCATAACTCTTGAGCCGATCAGGGTTGTTCCAAGCTTCTGCATTGCCAGGGCTGCGTCCTGTGGAGTTTTTGTCTCAAGTATAGAGACCTCATACTTTCCCTGTTTTACAATGCTGGACTTACTCTTCAGGGCTCCTGAAACTTTTACGACATCAAAAGTTTCGGGCACGTCATGCGTCCGGATAATATGTGCACCTTTATATACTGCAATAGCTGCTGCAGCCAGACTTCCATAAAGCCTTTCACTGGCAGGCTTATTAAGAACCTCGCCTATGAAAGATTTTCTAGAAAGAGCCGCAAGCAAAGGTTTTTCAAAGATTCTTAGCCTTTCGAAATCGTCAAGGGTTTCAAAGTCATAAGCAGGAAGTTTTTCCTCGGTCCACCTGCCTATTGCAGGGTCAAGGATAAGGTTTTCAGGTTTGATTCCCCCGGCTTCAGCTCCCTTTATAATGGAGTCAAGAGCGTCAATGACTGCATCCATTCCTAAAAGATCCCCGGGAACCTTTTTGGAGGCCATAACTATGGCAGGGCAATCATAATCCGCAACTATTTCGACCATTTTAGGATCCGCAGTAAAACCGGATACATCGTTAATTATGTCTGCCCCTCTTTTAAGGGCTTCTTCTGCAATTTCAGAAAACATCGTATCTACAGAAATTACAGCATCTACATTATCTTTCAGAGTTTCCAGTGTCGGAATAATACGTTTGAGTTCTTCGCCTTTACTTATAGGTTCGGAAAAAAGCCAGGTTGAACGAGCTCCAAGATCCAGAAAAGTTGCCCCGTCTTTAACCATTTTAAGGGCGATCTCTAGCGCAGAATCAGGGTTTATAACTGAATTTTTATAAAATGACTCCGGACTTAAATTAATAACCCCCATTACGTGTGCAGGGTATTGGTCTCCTACTTTTATACCACAGATATCAGCATCAACAACCATTTTTGACAACCAGGGTTTATAGATTTTAAATTTGACAATTCAAAGAGAGTAAATTATTTTATTTCATTGCCAGGCTTTTCGATCAGACTGAGAGATAAAAGCTTTCCAGGCCAGACAGGTTCCCAGACGGGGGATAAGGCAAAGCGAATAAAGATCAGCATTACAATTAAAACTTTTAAAATTTTTATCGGCTTAAATCTGGAAATACTTATAGGGATTCAGGGCAGCTTGGCTTTAACCGAAATTTAAACTGAAACTTTAGATAAAGCTCAGAAATATTCTGAAACTTCATTACGAAATAATGAAGATTTATTCGGAAGCATACCGTATTAAGCTCACAGTATCAGGCTATTCTCCGTTTATCAGGTATACTTGTTTAGAACTTAAAATAGCTTGATTTCGAATAGTGACATTTATTTAGCAATTCCATATTTTATGGTGGTTAACTTATATATTTAGCCTTAGAATTATTCTGAGTAAAACTTAGAATATGAATTGATATTAGTCCGAATTCGGATTATATTAAATAAGTTTCAATAATACATAAAAATATTGATGTTCTCGAATAACTTAGCACAAATAGGCAAGATGGCATATAATAAAAATAAAAATAAATAAAAAAAGAGTTCATAAAACTTAATTTTGAAAGATCCTGAAATGGGCCTATTATCCTATTGTACAATGAAAGAAAACAATTTTTCTTGATTTACTAAAAACAGCTTGATTAAAGGACATATATCATGACTCATTCCACAACTAAGCCCTGAGCTTTTACTTAGAATAGCTGAGAATTCATATAATAACTTTAATTAGTTAAGATTAGAATAAAAATGCAGTTATTATTAAACTCATAAGCTGAAATCAAAAATAATTCGTAGAAAAACAGACAGATCAGAGAAAGATAAAAAAGTAAAATTAAAAAGAAAATGTAAAAAATTGAAAGATATTAAAATCTCAAAGGTTTTTCTGTGCGCACATTAATACGTGTTTCATAAGCATTGCAATTGTGAGCGGCCCTACCCCTCCCGGGACTGGCGTAATAAGAGCTGCTTTTTTAATTACATTTTCAAAATCCACATCGCCATATACGCCCGTATCTTCCTTTGTGATACCCACATCGAAAATCACAGCTCCTTCTTTTACCATATCAGCTTTGATAAGATGTTTGACCCCGGCAGCAACGACCAGGATATCTGCTCCAAGGGTGTATTTTTTTAAATCATCAGTAAATACATGGCAGACAGAAACGGTTGCGTTTCGGTTCAAAAACATCGCTGCTATAGGCTTTCCAACGACATTGCTATGCCCCACAATTACCACATTCCTGCCTTTAACAGGTACAGCATACTCCTCAAGAGCCCGAATAACTCCATGAGGGGTGCAGGGTACAAGTTCTTCATGCCCGATCATTAATTTTCCCATATTATAAGGATGAAAACCATCGGCATCTTTTTCCGGGGCTATAGCTTCCATTGCTTCCTGAGGAGAAAGGTGTTTTGGAAGCGGGAGCTGAAGGAGGATTGCATGCACATCTTTATTTTCATTCAGGATTTTGACAAGGGAAGAGAGTTCTTCCTGAGTAGCTTCTTCAGGGAGGAGATAGTCCTCTGCTCGGATACCTACTCTTTCACAGGCTTTATGTTTTAAGCGTACATACATTTTGGAAGCAGGGTCATCCCCCACAAGGATAGTAGCAAGTCCAGGCGTAATACCCCGGTTGCTTTCCAGGTCCTCAACTCCTGTTCTCACTTCCTCTTCAATCTGCTGCGCAAGAGCTTTCCCGTCTATGATCCGTGACTCATAGTCTTCAGCTAACATTTATAAAACACCTTTTTCCAATTAAAGGTAAACAGGGAACTGCGAACAGAGCTCCCTTACCTTGCCGCTTGTTTCCGACAGGAGCTTATCGTCTGCCGCATTCTTAATCGCAACTTCAATATAATCTGCAATTATTTCCATTTCCTTTTCCTTCATACCCCTGGTGGTACAGGCAGGAGTTCCAAGTCTAACTCCACTCGTAATAAATGGGCTGCGCGTTTCAAAAGGTACGGTATTCTTGTTTGCAATAATTCCCGCTTTGCTCATGGCTGCCTCTGCATCCTTGCCTGTAATCTCCATATTATTAAGATTAATGAGCATAAGGTGGTTGTCCGTACCTTTGGATACGATATCAAAGCCTTTTTCCTTCAGGCACTTACAGAGGATTTTTGCATTCTTTACAGTCTGAACCTGATCCTGAATGAATTCCTTGCTCATAGCTTCTTTAAAAGCAACGGCTTTTCCGGCTATTATATGCATAAGGGGCCCACCCTGGATTCCAGGAAAAACAGCCTTATTAACTCCTGTTGAAAGCTCTTCAGTTCTGGAGATAATCATCCCGCCTCTTGGGCCCCTGAGAGTCTTATGAGTTGTGGTAGTTACAAAATCCGCATAAGGCACAGGACTCTGGTGTACGCCTGCAACTACTAGCCCTGCAATGTGAGCAATATCTGCAAGCAGGTAAGCTCCAACCTCGTCAGCAATTTCCCTGAACTGCTTGAAATCAATCTCACGCGGATAGGCCGATGCCCCGCAGACAATCATCTGAGGGTTACATTCTTTTGCCGCGTTCAAGAGATCTGCATAGTCGAGCATCTCAGTCTTTTGATCAACTCCGTAAGACATAATATTAAAGAGCTTGCCGGAAAAACTCACAGGACTGCCGTGGGAAAGGTGACCTCCATGGGAAAGGTCCATGGACATGATTGTGTCTCCAGGTTTCAGTACCGAGAAATAGACTGCCATATTTGCTCCTGAACCTGAGTGCGGCTGGACATTAACGTACTTTGCCTTAAAAACTTGTTTCGCCCTTTCAATTGCAAGGTCTTCAGCAATATCTACATAATCACAACCGCCATAATAGCGCTTTCCTGAATAGCCTTCAGCATATTTATTGGTCAGGATTGAGCCCTGGGCTTCCATGACCGCCCTACTTGCATAATTTTCAGACGCTATAAGGTTCAACTTATATTCCTGGCGTTCAGCTTCGTTCTTAATAGCGTCGGCCAATTCCGGATCTATTTTTTCGATATAAGACATTCCTTCACCTGGAAATCTACTCATTTAATTTCGAAATTAGACTTTTTACCTGATTCGATTTTTAATTAAATTCGATTCTATTAGACTAATTCCATTGATAAGTTTAAAGCTGGTTAGTTTGCAGATTCTATAATCAATTAAGAAACTGATGCTTGAGTAGTTGAATTTAAACACTGTTTATAAGGTTTAAGTTCAGACTTCTAGAATCTTCGAGAGTTTTGGGATTATCAAAGCATTGAAATGCGCTGGAGAATTTACCTTGCTGATAAATAAGGATATTAATAAAGATTTTTAAATAAAGAATTTTTTTTTGCAGAGACTCATTCTGAATAGTTACTCTGGATTTAAGCGATTCGGATTTTTCTGAATTAAGACTTTTCTGATTTGGGTTTTAATACTTTTGATATTTGTGCTAAAACTTTAGAAATTTCAAGGAAAAATCCTCATCTTTTGCAGCTAAAGGAAATCTTGAATATTAATTATTAGGAGCTTGAAAGTGTTTGTTTTAAAGAGCTTATTATTAAGCTTGAAAACTATTCTTCTGCCTTAATTTAACCTGCCTCGAATTAAGCTGGCTGATATATTTGTGATGGCTTATTAATATCATCAAGATATAAATGTGACATTGATCTGTAAAATCTATTCCTATTTGATCTTAGTTTTTCCTGCCTGTTCAATCCAGGATTACTACATTTCTACCCTGGATTTTAAGCTTACCCTCAACAAAAAGCCTGACAGCCTCAGGATAGATAATATGTTCCAGTTCAAGGATTCTGTCAGTAAGTGTCTGTTCAGTATCTCCTGCAAGCACAGGAACACAGTTCTGGAGGATAATCGGCCCCGAATCAAGGCCTTCATCTACAAAATGAACCGTACAACCTGCAACTTTAACCCCGTATTCAAATGCCTGTCTCTGCGCATGTAGCCCTTTGAAAGCCGGCAAGAGAGAAGGGTGAATATTGAGGACTCTGTTCCTATATGCCCCAATGATTTCATTTCCAAGTAGTCGGAAATAGCCCGCAAGTAAAAGAAGATCAATATTATATTCTTTAAGTACAGATAGAATTGCCCTATCATATCCTGCCCTGTCATATTTTCTCGGGTCAAGAAAGGTAGCTGCAATTTCATGTTTTTTTGCCCTTTCCAGTGCATAGGCATTTTCTTTATTAGAAATAACAAGCGTAACTGCTGCATTTTTTATATAGCCATTTTCAATATTATCAATAATTGCTTGAAGATTCGAGCCTCTTCCTGAAACCAGCACCGCAATCTTTACCGTCATTGAAGCTTTTAGATTGAAGCAGCCATATATTAGGGTTTTGGAACTCGACAGAATCTTCAACTCCATAAAATAAATTTAAAGAGAAAGAGCTGAAGGCTTTTAAACCTAGCATACAGAACTATTCACCTGTTAAACCATTTTTTAATGAACTGGATTTTAAAAGACTGTTTACGTACTGCTTACGAATTGCCTTCTTATAAAGCTAGAGTTTTATGGAATGGGGAAAATCAGGGTATTAAAATAAGATACTAGATTCTTCGGAAAAGAAGGCCCGAATAAAATGGAGGAATAAGATGTGTTTAAACGTATAGACCATGTGGAAATTCTACCAGGCGATTTCGATAAATCAATTGAGTTTTATCAAGATGTACTGGAATTTCGTCTGGTGTCCCGAATGCCAGTTGAAGCTGGCCCTTTAAAAGAGATTGCTTACCTGCAGCTTGGGGACACAATTATCGAATTACTGCATATGGAAAATCCAGCTCCAAGGGTTACCTCGATAAATGTGGGTTACCGTGCGATTGCTCTGGAAGTAGAATCAATGGAAACTACAATCACTTACCTGAAGAACCGCGGGATTTGTCTAACCTGGGGCCCGGTAGATCTGGGTGTATCCCTCCGGGCAGAAATTACCGATCCTGACGGCCTTATTATAGAACTTAGGGAATGGAAACATAAACCCTGGTAATCCAGTAAGCCTGGTAAGC
Organism: uncultured Methanosarcinales archaeon; assembly: GCA_964520335.1. Classification (GTDB taxonomy): domain Archaea; phylum Halobacteriota; class Methanosarcinia; order Methanosarcinales; family Methanosarcinaceae; genus Methanosarcina. The sequence goes on from CAZFNE010000011.1 coordinate 25,194, forward strand.
CTGAGCAATAAGCTGATGCTAGTTTCTATAATGCCTGAGCTAAGAATAAATGAGTGAATTAGTTAAATCTTATTTATCCAGCTGTAAATAAGTTAAGTAAAAAGGGAAAGAGGGACAGCAGGCCAAATATAAAAAAGAAAAATCAATAATACTCCTTCTTAATAATATTTCTTCTCTAGAAATTCTATAAATAAATCTAAATTCTGCTCTTTCATTTGAACACTATAGTCATTATTTTTGCTTATTCCTTTATACTGTTCGCACAATGTATTCAATTTATCATGCATCTTTGAGTTTACCGATTTATACCATTGTGCATAATCACGAATTATGTTAACAGACATTGGACATAACAACAATGTTAGACCGCATCCTATTTCTGCGTCAGGAAAAATTACAAAAGGAAAAACTCTACACGCTTCGGGCCTATAATCGTATATTCTGCATTTTGAACTCATCAATAATGGGCACTGCTGCCCAACAGCATTTATTGCTTTATAACATCCTTCCAAGTCTGATTTTACTGCATTCTATTTTAAAATACTTACAATTTCTTTATCTGCGTTTTTTAAGATCTTCTCATATTCTTTTCTATAAAAATCAATAACATGAGATTTGCAGCAATTAGCATTGCATAATTCAGGACAGCTATAATGTTTAAGTATGCTTTGAGTTTGTGAGAACAACCATTTGTGTTTTTCAAAAAGTTCTCTTCGGTCCATAATTAAGCCTCAAAACTTTCTTTTACAAAATCACTAAAGCCTTTTTTCCATGTGATTTTTTACTACCCTTACTACCCTAAATAATGTTCCTATTTTGAATAAATTATTTGGTTAGAAAAAAAATCATTAACTAACAAAGGAAAAGAAGATACAATTAAAACTGCTATGTAGCTTTTAATCGAGATACATTAGTTTATGAATGAGGAATAGAGCTGCCAATTCTTCTATAGTTAAGGCTATTTCGCGTTTCCCCTGAAACAATCTATCATGAATTGTAATCAAATGTCTTTTATTTGGAGGGATATACCAGTATGGATGTGACAAAACCCCATTTTCGTAAACCAGACATAATTCATCAACTTTGTTTAATACATCCCTTTTATCCATAGTTTTAAATTATGTTTTCCAAGTATATCAGCAGCTTCATTCTAAGAAATTTTATTTTCCTTTTGTATTTTCCAGCAGAAAGATTAACGCATGGTATCCGTGAGTATAAATTTCCGGTAGTGGGTAGGAGTTATTGAAAAC
>CAZFNE010000012.1:0-15488 GCA_964520335.1 uncultured Methanosarcinales archaeon
TAATATATGAATCTCTAATATAATAATGTTGCATTATATGTAGAGGTGACTATAAGTTAAGTTAAATTAAGTAGGTAAATGAGATTAGATTAAATGAGATTAGATTAGGTGAGATAGATTTATTTCAGGGCAGGAGTTTAGTTTGTTTACTCTTTGCTATAAGCCCTTCAAGGTCAATTTTGTTTTTTATAAGCCCGGCGAGCACTTCGTTTGCAAGCCTTATCACTTCTTCCCTGTTTTCCTGCACTTCATATGCAGGATCGTCTGAGGGGATCTCTATTTTTGTGATATCTGCTCTCAATTTTTTCAAATGGCCGTCTGCTACCTCACACACAATTCCTGGCTTTTCCAGATACTGGTCAAGATGCCGCTGGGTAATTCCTATAAGTTTTAGTTCTCGCCGGAAACAGGGCCTTTCAAAGAGCCTGGAGATTATGTATACTCCAACAGGGATCCTTAAATCCAGATCAATTTTAAGGAACTGAGCTTTAAAAATAGAATAGATATCCTCGGCCTCATGAGCTTCTTCCAGCAGGGGTTCTGAATTTATTACTTTTGAAACTTCAGGCAGTTTTTCAGGCAGGGCATAAATTTTGGAAGGAGGAACTTCGATTTCTTCCAGAACATTAAGGTCTCTTAAGGCCCGCAAGTAACCAGTCAGGACAAGTCGGTGTTCATCTATTCCTCCGGCCTTAAGTTCCCGGGAAAGTCCGCTGATTGAGAGCTGTCTGCCCTCAAGTAATTCCAGAAGTCTGAGATTAAGTTTATCTGTCATCTTTACCGGCATTAAAATCAATTTTCAATAGTCAATTGTCAGTAGTCAATTTTTAGTAATTAATTATCAGCAGTTATCAGCAGTTTTTCTGGTAGGGCAGCCCACTATCCGGACATGTTTCTGTAACTATTTTTCTAAGCCTGTTAGAGAACAGGCCTTTTCTATCCAGAAAGACCAGAAAGGAAAATACAGAGAGTAGTAACGATGTAATTACGCTGCATAATATAAAGCTTATGAAAGAGCTTCCAGACAAGAGAGAAAGCTCTAGGACAGCCCATATAAATTCTAACAAGGCGAAAAAAAGACTGTAGAGACAAAGAATTTATATGCTGAATCCCAAATATTTTATAGAGTTGGGGAATTTGAACAGCTGAAAATATAAAATGATTTTAAAAACAATTATCATTAGGCATATTGAGTACACATGCTGAGTACACATATTAAGTGCACATATTAAATACTTTATAAGAAAGCAAATAATCACAATCTAAAAATTAAAAAATAAGACAATGTGGAATTAATTGGAAAAAATAATAAAATAACTTTTCAAACATAATTTTATGGCATTTATAGATGAAGAGCTGAGAAATAAAGCTTTTGCAGGCAAAATCAAAGGGCAAAACTTAAAAATAACAATTGCTATCTGGACTAAGTTCAAAACGACTATTCAATTAGGAAACAAAGATGATTACAAAGTTAATTCCTAGAAGAGTATTCTTTACAAGCGGAGTTGGTACACACCCTGAATATTTAGAATCTTTTGAAGTTGCGCTTCGGGATGAAGGTATCGAGAAATTTAATCTTGTAACTGTAAGTTCCATCCTCCCCCCTAATTGCAAAATAGTATCTAAGAAAGAAGGGTTAAAAGAACTGGATCCAGGCGAGATTGTATTTTGCGTAATGTCCAGGATCTCTTCTAACGAGCCAAAGAGAACCCTCAGCAGTTCAGTAAGCTGTGCATTACCTCAAGATATAAATAAACAGGGTTATATTTCAGAGTACCATGCTTATGGAGAAATTGCTCAGGATGTAGGAACTCATGTAGGAAAACTTGCACGGAGAATGTACAGTACCTGGGCAAAAGATGAACCTTTAAAAACATTCAGCACCTCAACCTCATCTGCTGTAGCCGAATGCGGGGACTGGATGACTGTAATTTCCGCAGCTGTCTTTATTCTCTGAATTTCCTGAAGATCGCTATTGTTTATCAACTTCAAAGAAATAATGACCCTAAAAATCATTAAAAATCTGAGATTTATTATTACTCAAGGGCCCTGCATGTGCTCAATTTACCCCATTCATCCTTAAATTAATGCTGCATGCCTATTCATATTTGTATCCCAATATATACGTTATATTTAGTTCCCTTTGTTTGGACTCAACTTAGATTGATAATTTTATTAAGCTTAACAAGCTTAAATAAGCCCAATTAATTTCAATTAAGCTAAATTGGATTTTAATTTGCTAAAACATGTTAAAAGTCTATATTAAAACAAAGAGCAAGCCCTGCTAATCTCTAACCCTTCTGGATCTTTATTGAAATTTTTCAGGCAGAAAATCAGCTTCTCATGCTGTATTTATCTTAACCGGACATCTCTCAGGGTAAGAGTCCGCATATATTGATATTAAATAAAAATTATATAATCAATTAACGCTATTTGTGTTTCTTACGGTTTGTCTTCCTGGCCCTTTGAAGATGGGAAAGGCCTGCAGGCAAATTATTGTTATTGCTTATTATGGAGAAAGATATGCATCATAATGTATTCACAGATAACCCGACAGTTCCTATAGATGTCAAAGACAGATCTATAAGTGAACTATTAGACGGGATGCTTAAAACCGGTTTTCAAGGAAGGAAGCTGGCCGAATCCGTTCAGGCCTGGCACAATATGTTAAAAGAAAAGAATATGACAGTCTTTATGGGCTTATCCGGAGCTATGGTTCCTGCTGGAATGCGCAGGCTTATTTCCTATATGATCCGGGAAAGGATGATAGATTGCCTTGTGAGCACAGGTGCAAATCTCTTTCACGATTCTCATGAAGCACTTGGCAAGAAACATTATGTAGGGTCTCACCTGGCTGATGATAAGAACCTCTTCGAACATGGGGTAGACAGGATATATGACGTTTTTGCAGTAGAAGAGGAATTCCGAAATGCAGATAACTTGATTGCGGATTTCGCAGAAGAGATCGGCGATATTTCCTGTTCTTCAAGGGAATTTATGTATCTTCTGGGCAAGGAACTCGTCAGGCGCGGGGGAGCAGAAGATTCCATAATTGTAAGCGCATACAGGCATAATGTTCCTATTTTTGTTCCTGCCCTTTCAGACAGCTCAATAGGGATCGGAATTACGATTGCAAGAAGAAGGGGCATAAAGCTTGAGATTGACCAGATAAAGGACGTGGACGAAATTACCCGGATTGTAGAAAAATCAGGGCAAACAGGCGTCGTTTATGTTGGAGGGGGAGTTCCGAAGAATTTCATCCAGCAAACCGAGGTTGTAGCTTCGATTCTTGGAATGGAGGTTGAAGGCCACGCCTATGCCATTCAGTATACTTCAGACTCCCCCCATTGGGGCGGGCTATCCGGATGTACTTTTGACGAGGCTGTTTCCTGGGGAAAAATTGCAGCTCAGGCGAAAAAAGTACAGGTCTTCGTGGACGCCACAATTGCACTTCCTATCGTTGCCCATGCCTTGCACGAAAAATGCCGCGGATTAAAACGGGATTTTCCGGTTTTCTCCTGGAAAGGGCTTGAAGGGCTTGATATCGATTACAAACAATAACAAATAACAAATCTTTAATATATTTGAAAGCTTATAGCTTAGGACGAGAAGGAGAGGAATAAATGGGTAAACGAACTCGAATAATTAACGATCCTTCCTATTTAGTACCATTACTCAGGACTTTTGGGTCAAGAACTCATAAAAGGATATTTGATGCATTATCAAATAAATGGATGACAAGGGCAGAGATAGACGATTTCATCGGTGCGGACTCATCAAAAAGCCTTCATATTTTGAAAAAAGCAGGGCTCCTTGAGAGCCAGTGGAGGGTTCCGGAAGCTGGGCAAAAGCCTTCGAAAGAATATCATAGCTCCTATTCTAAAGTTCAGGTTAATTTCCAGTGCTCTTTTGAAGATTTAAGTGATATTATTATGCTGACTTTCAAACCCTATGAAGAAGTCAAGGACGCTATGGAGGAACTTGAAAGGCTTGTCGAAGAAGGCAACACTTCTATGAGCAACCTTACTCGGGCCCTTAATAAAAACCCGTTCTATATCTGTGCTGTAGCAAGGCGGTCTGAAAGGCTTTCGGTAATGGGCCAGAGACTAAAGTTAATTGAAGATGTTGAGGAGAATTACGATTGATGATTAAAATCCTCCAGACAAAAAGTGGAGTAACCAAATTTCAGGTCCTCATTGAAATTGCAGCCCACCAGCCCAATGTAAGACAGAAAGAAATTGCCGCAAAAATCGGGATCACCCCACAGGCTGTTTCCGAGTACATTAAAGAGCTTGTAACCGATGGGCTAATAGTTACTGAGGGCCGGGTCCGATACAGGATAACAAAAGAAGGTGTGGAATGGGTACTTGAAAACGCTGCCGAAATGAAGCGGTATGCCCGTTTTGTTATGGAGGATATAATCAGCCATGTTTCTACCTGGACAGCTATTGCAAAAGAAGAAATGAAAGAAGGCCAGCAGGTTTACCTGAAAATGGAAAGAGGCCTGCTGTACGTGAGCAGCCTCGAACAAACAGGGGCCTCAGGCAATGTTATTTCCGATGCTGCTGCAGGAGAAGATGTAGGAGTGACAAGCCTCAAAGGCCTGATAGACCTTGAGAACGCCTCCATCACTATCTGCAAAGTCCCAAGAGTCGAACGTGGAGGCTCAAGAAAAGTAGACATCGAAAGACTGAAGGCGCTGGCAATTTCAAAACCCTATATTGCAGCCATTGGCGTAGAAGCTCTTATCGCACTTCGCAAAATCGGCGTAAGCCCGAATGTTATGTTCGGGACGAATGAGTCAGTCATTGAAGCTGCATATCATGGGCTTTCTTCCCTCGTGGTTTCCGTAGACGAGCAAGTAGCTGCTCTCCTTAATAGATTGGAAACTGAGAATCTTGAATACGAACTTGTGGATCTGACGATAGAGTAAGAATTCACAAGATAATTTCTCAAAATCACTTTTCTTTAAATAAATTTTTTCTTTTAATAACTCTTTTCTTTTAAATTTCCTTTCTAATTTTAGTTCTTAGTGAAGTTCGCATACTATGAATTTTTAAAAACAGGATAAAAACATCAAATGATACTAAGACAGTAAAAACAAATAGAGAAGAGAGATAAAAAAGAGAAGTTCCCTCCCTTCTGCCTGTACCGATTAACTTGAGATATTACTTTTATTCAAAGCCTGTTTTGCTAGTACAGCGTCGCTATTTGCCGACTTTATAAGTCTGCCAGCCTTCCCTAAGTTACCCAGGGAAGAGTCTTTATCACCTTTTTTATAATCTTCTGCTCCTACTACTGTTAACTGACCGCCTAAACTATAATTTTCCAGAGCTTTTCCCCAGTATGTTTTTGACTCATTTAACGCGTCAGAAACAGTGTAGTTGTCATTTTCTGCGATAGCAGTGGTAGCATCGTCTGCAAGCTGCTGTCCGGTCTGACTCAATTTCTCAGCATCAAATGGGTCTTTGGCATTCGGGGTTTGAGTATCACTTATTGCTTTTAAATCTGTTTGAATAATAGCGGATTGATTCTGCATTAAGGAAACCCACTGGGCATCCTGGTCTGCACTTGGAGAACCTGTTGCCTGGACAGGAGTGCTTGCCGCTTGAGTCTCATTAGACTTGTTGTTCGAATCAGAACAGCCTGCAGCAGCAACTACAAATGCTATAATTAAAAGAAACAAAATAATGCTTTTAAGCTTCAAAGAACGCCTCCTTCATTTTTATTTTTTAATTCCTGAACACAAATTTCTGTAAACCCTTTTGAAACTATCGTTTTAATTGTTTGATGATTGACTTGTGTGTCAGACTTGAAGCTTAGACTTGTTTTAAATGAAATCTTAGTACTTAATCCGGTCTGAATAATAGCTTATTAGAACCTTTTCAAAACTGTGGAATATTCTCAGGTTGGTTTTTTAAGAATCAGTTTTTCAGTCCTGGAAATAATCTAATTTTCAGCTTTTTGAAAACGTTCTGGATTTTCTGGCTTTAGATTTTCTTTACACAACTGCATGACTTTTTCTGTAATTATATCCCATGTGTGGTTCTCAATTACTTTTTTCAGCCCGTTTTCTCCAAACTCACGGGCTAATTTGGGGTTTTTTAAAAGAGTTCCGATTTTTTCCGCTATTTCAGCCTCATTCCCGCATAAAAACCCGTCTTTGCCTTCGGTTATCAGGCTTGAGACTGCCCCGCAATAAAGATTTCCAATAACCGGTTTTTTTCTGGCCCAGGCTTCACAGAAGACCATCCCGAAACTCTCACTTTCCGACATCATAGCAAAAACTTCACAGGCTTCGTAGGCATTTACGAGATCTTCCTGGGAAAGTTTCCCGAGATAGGAAACATGCTTTGAATCAATTGGGATTTTATCGTCATCCGGGCCTATCATAACCAGATGAGAATTTTCAAATTCCTGGCTTATTTTTTCCATGACTTTTACAAGCAGGTCATACCGTTTACTTGGGTTTTTGCGAGAGACTGTTAAGATTATTCTTTTATTTTCCAGCTTATATTTGGCTTTAAAGGCTTCCCCATTTACATTATCCTTGAAAAAAGCATCTTTGTCAATTCCAGGACCCACAAATACACTTTTAGCTCCGATTTTGTCATAGAAAGCTGCTTTTGAATATTCGGAGTTTGCGAGGACCAGGTCTCCTTTTTTAATGGTTTCGTAATAATGCTTCCAGTGATAAAATTCGTCATCTATATGCATTAAAGGGAGCAGGATAAGGGGCACATTGTGTTTTTTTGCAATTAACGAGTACCCAAGAGTATTGAAGGGGAGCATCTGAGCAAGAACAATATCGTACTTATTGACATTTTTCTCAAGCCACTGCAGCATTTCAGGAGACTGCGGGCCTCTCATGTAGTCAAAAAATTTCCTGTAAATTTCCGGCCTTTTTTCTGCATTATTGATGAAGTATTCAATACAGGTCCCTGTTTTAATCAGTGTTTTTCTATAATCGTTTTCCAGGTCAACATTTAGGTCAACTTTTTTCTCAACCTCACCTGCAGTATAAATGATTTCGGAAACAATTATCCCGAGGCTCCTGAAATCTTTTAAAGGCCTCAAGGAATGGCCCAGTTTTAAAGATACAAGGAGATCTCCCGAGATTTCCGGAAGCTCAAAGCTTATCTGCTCCCAGTCCTTTACCCTGGGTAAAGGAAAGCGGGATTCATAATTCGGAGCCCGAAATAAGATTTCTCCCCGGATTCGTCTGGGCTTCTGGATTGATAAGCTCAATTTAGTAATCTTTTCATCCTTAATTAAAATTCCAGGGTTTTTCTTTGTCCAGCGCATAGAAAAACTGCCGTATCTTTCAAGCTGGTTCCATCCGGTTAGTAAAATCGATTCTCCTTCCTGCAGGTTTTCTTTGCAGATTTCTATAATTTTATTTTCAGCAGCTTTTTCTTCTTTATCAAGCTCATCCTGAATAAATTTCTCAAAAACGAATGAAAGGTATCTTGACGGATTTTTCACGGGAAATCGGGTTACTTTCACTCCGTTGATTTCTTCGTCTTTTAGGGTATTATCCCAGAGTTCTCCGGATTTTATCATATGAGTTATCCCCTGGGATTTGGTAGTGCAAATTTCAACTTCAGCTCCAAGCCTGGCCAGCCCTTCGGCTAATTCTTTCATATGGGATTCGGCTCCCCCGTACACGTCTTTTCCGTACCTGAATGTAATGCCCAGTATTCTCATTCTTACTATTCCTTTCCTATTATCCCGTGGTGGCTGACCAATTATTATAAGCTGGCTGTAAAATGTTTGTAAAATGCTTCCTGTGCCTGAATATAATGCCTGACTTTATTATAGCAGTCTTTATATTACATGAGACTTTACTTTTAAACTTATGTCATCCCTTCTGGCTTTAAGTTTTCATCCTGCGTTTTATCCTCCAAAAAGCGGAGGGGAAGAGCGCTTATATAATATTTATTCTTCCCTTTCTAAAAACTTCAAAGTTAAATTGATCACTTTTACATATCCTAATTCTGAAAACGTTGTAGAAAGAGTTACCCATAATGAAAATTTCACGGAAATAAGAGTTCCGAAAACAAAAGTAAGTGCGGTTTTTCATCATTTCGTTAACAGGTGCTCAGATATTAAAGAGTGCTCTGCAGTTGTCACTTCAATTGAAAGCAGATTCAACAAAAATTTCAAGGAGGTGATAGAGACAGAAATCAGGAGTGCTGACATTGTAATTTTTGTATACCCTTTTTTATATACTGTTCCGGAAAGGCTCTTAAAAAACAAGAAAGTGGTTTATGAGTCTCATAATCTCGAATACGAGCTAATGAGAGATGCCTTCTCAGGTTCAACGCTCGGGAAATTTTTGCTTGATTACGTTTTTCGTCTGGAAAAATCCCTTTCAACTAAAAGCGACTGTATTTTCACAGTATCTGAAGAGAATAAAACCCAGCTTGCAAGCCTTTACAAAGTTGATCCAGATAAGATTTACCTTTCCCCAAACGGGGTAAATCCCGGAATATATAATGATTTGTATAACGATTTTATTAAAGAAAAATTCCAGGAAGAAAATTTCCAGCAGGAAGGAATTAAAACCCAAACCAGTAAAAAACAATTATTTAAGCAATCATCTGAGGAATTATTTGATGAATTTTCTTCCCTGAAGACTCAAAAAATCTGCGCTTTTATAGGAAGTTATCATCCTCCCAATATAGAAGCTATAGAAAATATCCAGAAAATTGCACTTAAGATGCCTGACACTATTTTTCTGGTGGCCGGGAATGCTTCCCAATATTTTATTGATTCCGGGCTTGTTGAAAAAGCAGACCTGGAAATCTGCAGGGAGATCAGCAAACAAAAAGTTATTTTAAAAGAAGGCTTTTATGGAGTTGAATACTGGAACTCGATTCCAACTGTCTGGTGTAAACCTGAGTTTGAGATCTCTTTTTCAGACTCGATAGAGTCCCTTAAAATGAAGGTTTATTCTCCGGAAGAAAAAGAACTTAAGGCTTCAATTGATGGAAAAGGCGATAATTCTGTAATTTTTAAGCTCAATGAGGGCTGGAGTCAGGTAAAAATAGACAGAAGAGCAGTAGAGTTAAAAGATGATTCTAAAGAAGATTCAAAAGACGATTCAAAAAACATTAATTGGGATATTCTTTTTGAATGTAAACCTTTTAAAGACAATACAAGAAATTTAGGCGTGGCTTTACAGGAAATCAGTTATTCAGAAAACGGGGAAATTTTCAGGTTCGATTTAAGCAAAGGCCCGAATCAGCCTTTTACTTTGAAAGCTGCAAAAAATGTAGTATTGTTGGGAAGAGTTACCGACGAAGAAAAAAAGGCATTGTACAAAATTGCCGACCTGGCTCTGAATCCCATGACCAGCGGTTCGGGTACGAATATCAAGATGCTGGACTATATGGCAGCAGGACTGCCGGTGATTTCTACCCCTGTAGGAGCACGGGGCCTGGACCTGGAAGATTCTAAAAATGCCCTGATCTGTGAGATTTCAGATTTTCCTGAAAGAATTTCCCGGATTCTGGCCGATAGAAAACTTTATACAGAAATCAGGAATAATGGACGCAAACATGTTGAAGATAAATTCGATTGGAAGAAAATAGCTGCTGAAATGGGAAAAGTATTGGGACAAATATGAAAAATATAGTTGTGTTTAACGATTTTCCAGTCTATCCTCCGCGGTTTGGGGGACAGATCCGAATTTACAACATTTATAAAAACCTTTCAGAAAGATATAATATAACTTACATCTGTTTCGGAAAATCAAATTCAGTTGAAGAAACTCGAATTTGTGAAAATTTTCTGGAAATTAAAGTGCCCAAAAGCGGATTTCATAAGAATATGGATGCTGCCGCAGGGAAATTGCTGGGAGTATCCGTAGACGACATAACTGCCATGTTCCTTTGCAGGCAAAATGCAGAAATCGCAGCTCTTGCAAAAACTTCAATTGAAAAATCTGATCTTGTAATCCTGTCTCATCCTTATATGTTCCCTCTAGTTCGGGATTATGTATATAATAAACCCTTAATTTATGAAGCCCACAATGTAGAAGCCTACTTAAAAAAAGCTTTACTGGGAAAGGGAGTTTTAAGAAATTATATTTCCGGAAGAGTCGAAGCTGTTGAAAAAGAACTCTCTCTGAAGGCTGATCTGGTATTTGTCACATCTGAAGAGGACCTGAACAGCATTAAGCAGCTTCATGGCCTCCAAGAAAATAAAATTCATGTATCTCCAAACGGCGTGGACATCAATACTTTTTCCCTTCTTTACAAGGAAGGGCAGCTTATAAAAGAAAAAATCATTAACAGACCTCTGGTGCTTTTCCTCGGGAGCGGTCATCCTCCAAATGTGCAGGCTGCAAAGCTTATTCTCAAAGAAATTGCCCCGAAAATGAAAGATATCTATTTCTTAATTTGCGGAAGCGTTTGTTGGGGGATTAAAAATGAAAACAAAGGGAAAAATGTGGGTTTGACTTTTGAGGTTACAGAGGAAGAAAAACTCGAGCTGTACAGAGTCGCAGACCTTGCCTTAAACCCAATGGTCAGCGGCTCAGGCACAAATATAAAAATGCTTGACTACATGTCTGCTTCCCTGCCTGTTATTTCCACCCCTGTAGGAGCCAGGGGCTTGAACCTCGAAAACTACAAAAATGTTATAATTTCTGAGATTCCTGAAGTCCCGGAAAAAATTCGGGAAATTCTTCGCAATAAAGAGCTTTACGAGAACATAAGTTCAGGGGGGCGAAGAGTAGTAGAAAAAGAATATAACTGGAAAACAATAGCGTCAAATATGTGTGGAATTCTTGATAAGATTCTTGAAAATAACCTTGAAAAGAAGAGTACTTCAAAGCTTTAAATTCATAATTTTTTATTACTTTTAACTTGAACCCTCATTATGCAGGAAAATAAGAATTATCACTTTATTCTTTATCGAATGTTTTGTTAGACATATTTTGCTGATTTATTGATTTATTCCTTGACCTTCAGCGCTGCCCAATAAATAAAAAAGTTTTACAGGTTAGTTTTTGGAACACTCAGGCCTTTGACATTTTCTGTTATTATCTAAGATAGCCTCCTGGGCATTTCCCTTATTTATGAAGGAATCTTAGCTTATTAGAAGTTGCCTAAAAGTACATTTTTCCCTGGGAAAATTAAAAGTATCAGTTGAGCTCCCCTTCACAGAAAAAAACATAATTAAAGGGACTATTTTAATTTACCTTCATTCTATTAAATTCTTGCTTTTATCATTCTTTTAGCCGTTATTCTATTCAGAGTTCTAGTCAGAGCAGCATATACTAATGCTCAACTTGATTATACCAAACCTTCGTAGTCAGCACTCAAGCACCTATATATCCCCATAAAACTAAATATACACTCAACAACCCATCTTTTAGAGAGTAAATTAAAGCCTTTTACACCATCACTAAGCTTGACTATTTTGAGTTTCCAACACGAACTATCTTGACCCAATCAATCCTTTTCATAATTTATAGAGATTATTGCTAATCCTAAAGAAACAATTGACCCTATAAATATAAGAAATATTCTTACACAAGTTGAGACAACTTGGTTAATAAATTCAACAATGATGCTTGGATTGGAAATTATAGAAGTTATGGAAATCGTTGTCATGGATGGAAATCCTGTTAATGCATATGCTGCAGCTGCTAAAGCTAATATTATTCCTATAATTGCTAATATACTTGATATTTTCATGCTGTAACCCCCTTTATTATAATTCCTTATGTAAATGTAAAAACCTTTGGTTAACTTACATTAGCATTATAGGTATGCTATGGAGTTGCTCTTTACCCTATTGACATTCTATCATCTTTTAATGAGTAGCGAACGGGCAGACCTGCTTGCATTTCATCCAGCCGGCTCAGAGAGGATCAGGTACTCAGCACCGTACCAGTGAACCGTAGCTGCCAGATATATCCTGAATACATAACTGTCAAGGCTAAAGTCCAGGTGCAATATACTTGAATCTTGGATCGCAGTAAAAATCCTCTGGTCCACTGGTTCAGGGGCTTGGCCCTCACCGGAAAGGTAAGCTCTGCATCCTTTGGGATTTTTGGATTTTCAAAATCAGAATCATACGCTAATTACTTCATCGGCGAATTTATCACCCAAAATTAGGTTTTTAGAACGGTCATCAAGTGTCTTTCCATAAAATGTGATGAGATGTGTCTCTTTTTCTTTCGTAAGGTGAACTTTCTCTGTTTCCAACTACACAGTTTTCGTGCACCAAGACGATGTTTTCTTAAAAAATAATCTCGTTACTGGCATTTCTTATTTTAATATTTATTCGGAATAGGCCCTAATAATAGGGCTCTAAAGAATTAATCTGATAAATTATCTCTACTGCAGTGATTATTGATTAGATTTCAACTCAATAGGCAGGAGTCCCCTTCCTCAAAAGCTTGAGCAGTTAGGCGAGAGCTTTAGGAAGGGTAATTAACTTTTATTTCCTGAAATGCAAGGCTTAAAGCCCGGGAATCTTTATCAGGACTTGAAAAAGCGGCAGGCCTGTCGCTTCCTTCAGGCACAGCAAGATATACATAATTTACTCCTTTTTTTAATGCTACTGCAGTTTCTATTCTGTCAAAGCTCCCTGAAAATAGCGGAGTTGAAGAAACAGAATTTCCATTTACATATATGTCAAGGGTTCTTTTATGAGAGAAGCTTTGAGCCTCCAGATAAAGAGTCATATTGGTATCAATGTCTGAATAAATGTACAAGCTGGAATTTGCCCCCATCCAGTGTGTAGGTTTGCCTTCCCAGTATTCTACATTGTAAAAACCCTGACCTAGAAGGATTGAACCAGGTTTCAATTTTTCGATATATACCGAAGTGACAGGTTTCTGTATAACTGAAGGGAAAAGAGGGCTCAATAAAAACGTGTTAGCTTCAAGTTTTTTCTCCTCAAAATTCAAAAGCTTGTCTGGGGGATAGAAATAGGTATCAAACAGGAAATAAGAACTATCTGTAGCCGCGTTTAAATCAGGAGAGTAAATATCCTTAATCTCTATATTGTTTTCTTTCCAGGTCAATCTCCCGAGATCATATTCTTCGCCACGAAAAAACGGCCAGTGAGTATACACTAGCTCCGGGTTTTGCCTGTTGAGCTGCTCATATCCTTCAGTATGGGTGTTTGAAAAATTAGCATAGTAAAAGGTCAGGTTTGTTGCAGTTATAAAATTGAAAATCAAAGTTAATGCGACGACAAAAGTTACAAGAAATTTGGTCTTCTCGGAAAAATCCATTTCAAGAATTTTTGAAATTCCTGCACAAAACAGAATTATCAAAGCCGGAAAAGCAGGCATCAGGTACCTGAAATCCAGAACAATAGCTTCAAGGGTAAGTTTTGAGCCGTATTCCAGAATTCTTCCGTTAATTATGAAAAAGGATGTGAATGCAGCAAGCCAGATTAAGAGAACAGTTTCTTTTTTACTGATCTTAATTTCAGCCTGTTTCAGGAGAAGAGCTAAAATTACCAATAAAATTGAAAGGCCTAACAAGATGAAGTAGGGCAGGTAGTGTCCATAAGGAAAAAGAGGATATGGGAAGATAAATGCAGTAGGGAAAATCTCGGTAATTGTTAAAAATATAACCTGGACGGCTAGTAGGGCTGAAAGAAGTAATTTATTTCCTTCTTTAATTTTCAGGAAGGCAAAAAACGAAAGAAAAAGAATCCCTGAGTAGATATATTGTGCCATTTCATGAGTTAAAAAGCCTGCCCATATCAGTACTGAATCTGTCCCGAACTTTAAGGGAGTAATTATTGAAAATTCAGCCATTATTTTTGAATAATACATTACCCTGAAATAATAAACTATGGACATCAAACCCATTATAATGATTGGTATAAACGTTTTTTTGCTCAGTTGACCATATATGGCCAGGATAAGGAAGATTACAGGGAGAAGAACAAGGCCCGGGTCTTTTATTCCATAAGCAAGGAAAGCAAAAAGGAGGGACGAGTAGAAAAACCTGTCCTGGCGAGTCTTCAGGTACTTAAATAAAAAAAAGAAGGTTATTATTACAGAAGAAGTAAAAGGCATGTCAAGATAAGCCCACTTGTTTACTACAAAAAAGACCGGGAAAGTAAAAGAAACTAAAAGCGCCAGAAAACCTGCAAAATCCCCATATAGCTCTCTAGCAATTGCATATATCCCGAAGATTCCGCAAATCCCCAGAGACATATTTATTAAATGCGTTAAATTCTCAGATTCTCCAAAAACCCTATAAAATGCTCCCCAGATGAGATATATAAATGAATGTCTTTCCCCAACACTGAAATAGGAATGGGAAAGATAGTATTTTGCCCGAAAAACATGCTGGACAGAGTCCCAGTGGTAGGCAAATCCCGAACCTGAAAACCATGTAACCGTAAGTGCAAATAAAAGAATGAAAAAGATAACTTTTGATCGTGTCCTGTAATACCGGTATATGCAGAACGAAAATAAGGGGATTATTGCATATTTTAAATAATTAAAAGTCTGCAATTCCTGGAAATTTTTAAAATAATGGCCTGCAAATAAAAAGATGAAAAAAAGCGAGCATATAGCTGTCAGTATTACATCAAGAATATTGAGAGAATTATTTTGATAGCTTTTAGGATATTCATTGCTATGTGCTCTCTTTTCTGACCTCTGCTTGAGATCTCTTTTTTGAAGATTTAACTCTACCAATAACCCCACTCCTTATCTTATTTTCATGAAACCTTGTAGATTTCATGACCCCACTTTAGTTTTTACAAGTTTCTTTAAATTTTACTTTTCACATAATACCATCGTCCAGGGAAAAGGTCTCCTCACCTCGATAACTTCAAAATAGTTTTCCACCAGGCTTGTAAATTTGCCTGAACTCCAGTTCTGTACATGGTCGATATCATTCCCAAACCTGGGAAGATTCTTTCCCCTCACGAAATTTGCTGCACGAAAATAAGGTTCGTTGGGTACACTGAATATGCAGTATTTTTTAGATACTCTTCTGATTTCTTCAAGCGCCTTTTCAGGCTCGTTAAGGTGTTCAAGAACTTCAGTAGCAATAACAAGGTCAAAAATTTCTTTTTTGAAAGAAAGGGAGTAGATGCTGCCTGCACATAGGGAACATGTCTGGTTCTTTTCTTTTACTAATTTGAGCGCATTTTTCGAAATATCCATGCCAGTTATATCAGGAAAATCCAGGGAGCCAAGAATAAAACCTTCCCCACAGCCAATATCAATTACCCGATTTATATTTTCCAGAGGGGCCAGGGATTCTTTCAAGTTTTTAACGAAATTGGATATAACTATTCCCATAAGCGGATTTTTTGAATTATACTTTTTATAATTACTACTTTGCATGGCCTGGTTCATTTTACCCCCTTTTATTTTAACTGCTTTTAATTTCCTTTTATTTTACTTCTCTTTTAGTTTAACCTCTTTTTACCTTAATTTTTCTTCGCATATTAAGGATTTTAAGAAGGGTTTTGAGAAGGAATTTAAGAAG
>CAZFNE010000012.1:15588-25443 GCA_964520335.1 uncultured Methanosarcinales archaeon
TTTTTCTTCGCATATTAAGGATTTTAAGAAGGGTTTTGAGAAGGAATTTAAGAAGGAATTTAATAAGTAAATTTACGCATTAAGTTAAGCATTAAAGCCTGAATCAAATTTCCTTTATTAATAAAGCCAATCCTTTAATATTAAACCCCATTGCTTAATGAAAATTCTTATTTATAAAGTTACTCCTTATAAATTGCCAATTTCTAAATCCAGAACTATTGAAACGTTTACTAGGGCCTTTTTTTCAGCATAAGCAGGAATCCAAAGAGTGCAGGCGATAAAGATGTTAAAAAGTATAGGATTACCGGGCAGGAAAAGCCATAAGCTGTGCTTTCATTTAAGGAACTGAAGATTGCAATACTAACGAATTCCCTGACTCCAAAACCTGAGATTGAAATCGGAAAATTGCCCAAGACAATTACTATTGGTAAAGAGAAGGTCAGAATCCCGTTTAAAGCCGGACTCAAAGATTTTATTACTATCCAGTATACTATCAGATTTATCACGTAATAACTAAAAGTCAGGGAAAATACCGAAATTAAGGTGCCCCTATCTCTTGAGATTTCTTTTATAGTCTGGATATAATTTTCTTTATACTGCGTATTTTGAGGCAGGGTTTTAAAGATAAGTGTCACGATTCTCTCATTTGTGGTTATAATTATTCCTGCAATAAAAAGGGACATTACAAGGGTCATCAGGTAAATCAGATTCCTATCTTTAAAAAAAAGAGCTATTGAAACTACGCTTAAGATTCCGAGGCAGATGATGTCTATAATCCTGTCCATTATTACAGTTGGAATGCTTCGGGAACTCTCAGAGTCCAGATAAAAAGCTCTTGAGACTTCTCCTGCCCTCCCGGGAGTAAGGGCCCCATAGAATGTGCCAATTAATATGATTTCCAGGGCTCGTAATGTTGGAATTTTCACATCTATGCATTCAAGCAAAGTCTGCCATTTTTTTGCTTTTATCAGGTACATAAGGGCTATGAAAGGCAGGGAAAAAGAAAGCAGAACCAGGTCCATCTGGGTGAAGGCTTCGTAAATAGAGGCCAGATCGAGCTTTATCAGGAGATAAAGGCCCAGTCCCAGGCTGATCAAAACTTTAGCTGCCGTTTTCCAGTTCATAGCTATCAAACTTTATAATATAATCATCATTATTTCTCGAGTTTGTAATCAGTTCTCCTATTAACCCAAGAGAGACAAACTGCGCCCCTATGACTGTGAGCAGGATTCCAAGCATTAAAAGAGGCCTGTCCCCTATTCCTGTGCCTG
This sequence comes from uncultured Methanosarcinales archaeon, assembly GCA_964520335.1. Lineage (GTDB taxonomy): Archaea > Halobacteriota > Methanosarcinia > Methanosarcinales > Methanosarcinaceae > Methanosarcina. The sequence goes on from CAZFNE010000012.1 coordinate 16,860, forward strand.
TGAGCCAGAGCACAGCCAGGTACATAGAAATCAAAATCCCCAAAAAGCCCAGTACAAACCCTATTCCTCCAAACATATGCAGAGGTTTTTTCTTATACAGCATCAGGAAAGTAACTGTAATAAGGTCAAAAAAGCCTTTTATAAGCCTTTCAATTCCATACTTCGACTTCCCATGAATCCGCGGGTGATGTTCAACTTTTATTTCCCCCACACTGTAGCCCTTCCAGTAAACCAGAGCCGGGATATAGCGGTGAAATTCCCCGTATAGGCTTATATTTTTTACAACTTCCTTTCTGTACCCCTTATATCCGCAGTTGAAGTCATTGATTTTAACTCCCGTAATAAACCGGGTCATTTTATTGAAAAGTTTTGAAGGAAGGGTCTTTGAGAAGGGGTCCTGCCTGTTATTTTTCCAGCCTGAAACCATGTCGTATTCCTGCAGTTTTTCAAGAAACCTGGGAATTTCTTTTGGGTCATCCTGCAGGTCCCCATCCATTGTTATTACAATATCCCCTTTTGATTTTTTAAACCCGCAGGAAAGGGCTGCAGCTTTCCCATAATTTCTCTGGAACCTTAAAATCCTGACCCTGCTATCCTTTATCGATCTTATTTTCTGGAATGTATCATCTGTAGAGCCGTCATCAACAAAAATAATTTCGTATGTTTTTTCTAAAGATAGGAGAGTAATGCACAATCTCTCATATAATTCAATTACATTTTCTTCTTCGTTATGAACCGGAATTATTATCGAGAGCTCAGGTTTACTATATCTGTAATCCCCCAACAAGCTGTAAACAGAAGAAAGTCGAGTTGGGATATCTATGGAATATATCTCTCGATTCTTTAATTGGCTTTTCGAACCGTACATAATCTCACCCCACACCTGAGATAGAAAACTAAAGAAATAGCATCCGCTCAGGGAAACCTGATCAAGACTGCACAATAGTCCGATTGTTTCCAAATAGCCCGGATCTAGCCCTCAGGCTATCAGTAAAAACAGACTTCAATCCAGCCCACTTTAGCCCACTTTTATGAATTCCCCATGAATAATGTAAATAAGGCTTTAACTAGTTTTCTTATAAAAGTCAAGATTTAATTACTTTTCATATGAAAATAAATTACTTTTACTAATAATGAAAAAAGAGAAGCCGCAAAACTGGAGTATCATACTATATTGTATTCACGAGTATGCTTTAGATAATTATTTGCATATTATTTGTGTATTATTAATATGTTAAGAATTAGTTCTTAATTTATATTAATTTATTTTCAATGTGTTTTTAATGTATTTTAACGTTTTTTTAGCGTATTTCTAATATATTCTATGTATTCTTCAATTATTTGACCCCAATCATACTCTTCAGCTTTATCCAGACTGGCTTCTGAAGCTTTTCTGTAAAAGGTTTTATTTTCGAGAACTTTTCTTATACCAGATGCTATTTCTCCAGGTTCAAGCTGCGTAATAAAGCCAGTCACCCCGTTTTCAACAAGGCTCTGTGCAGCATTATATTTTTCCGTTACAGTGAGCACGGGCACTCCGCAGGCAAAAGCTTCTATAACAACCATCCCAAAACCCTCCCTGCTGGAAGGCAGTACAAGGATATTAGAAGCCTTGATTTTTTTAATTAAGGCTTCATATTCCTGAAAACCTGGAAATTCAAAATTCTGGTAAACCTTTTTCTCTTTTGTAAGTGTTACAAGATTTTCTTTTTCAGGGCCGTCCCCTACAATACAACATTTTATTTTGGGAAAATCAGCTTTAAGAAGAGCAATTGCGTTAATAAGGACATCAACATTTTTCTCTTTAATAAGCCGGCCTGCAAAAATAATATCATAAAGCTTGTTTTCAAATTCAGCAGAAGCTCGACCTTTTTCGGGCTCAATATTTGACAGCCTGTTAAAATCGATTCCGTTAGGGATAACAGCTATCAGGTTTTCTGGAACTCCCAGAGTTTCAAGCCTTTTTGCTGTCCAGTTCGAAACTGCCAGGTTATTCGGTGAGAGCTTTGAAACCATCCTTTCAATTGTACGTCCGAAGAATCCTCTCTTTTGTCCTAAATATTCATACCAGTAATCATCCCAGACTTCATGCCAGGTAAGTATTACAGGGGTTTTTTTCAGGAGCGAAACTGCTTTTGCAGTAAAACAGGAAAAATATGGAAAAACACTAACATCTATAAAATCAAACTTTTCTTTTTTAAGTTCCGGAAATAAACTTACAGCAAAAACAAGAGCTTCGGAGATCGAACGCCTACCGTTTACGTACAGGGATTTGGGTTTGCAGACCCCATGCAGGTTCATGCCCTCGTATTTAATTACGGCTGACCCTTCCCACCATTTGATCCCGAAAAGATGAATTTCATGTCCCTGGGCTGAAAGCCGTTTGCCCATTTCATAAATTCGGACCTCAGCCCCACCTTTTACCCAGGGATAAACAGCGTCATATACGAAGGCTATCTTCATTACATCCCTTACCAGTCCGTATCAATCTCAAGGAGCATTACACTCAGGACAATCGCTGAGAAAATCATCTGAAGGCCTATAAAGGCGAAAACCAGGGAAATTACAGCATTTCTGATTTCAGAAAGGGATCCGTATCCTGAACCAATCCAGGTATAAACCACTCTTAACCCGATTATCAGGCCTGCTCCAAGGATAAGGGAACCTATAAGCAGTTCGGTTTCAAGGGAATGGTAGTTCAGCCATTTTACATCATTGGTTTTGTTTTTAAGGCGGATATCCCTGACAACGCTGTATGTTTTCATATAGCCTCCAGTTGCGAGCAGTTGGCCTCCGAGCATGAGCAGCATACTGCCCAGAATGAAAGAGTGAAGCCTGTTTTCAGCTGCATCCCCGCTGAGCAGGAGCGAACCTGTAATAAGGGCCCCAAGAAGAAAGGCTGCAGCTCCTGGAAGAAACAGAAAAGGTAAAGGCCGATATAACATCATAAACCGCACGTGCCTCCAGCCGTCCCGGAAAGAGTGCAGTTTTGAGGGAGCTCTGCGAGGGTAGTAGATAATAGGAACTTCTTTAATCCTGAGCCCGGATCTTGCAGCTTCAATTACCATTTCGGATGCAAGTTCCATTCCATATGTTTTAAGATTCATTTTTTCAAGAGCTTCCCTTGTAAAAGCCCGCATTCCACAATGGGCATCCGTAATTTTTGTCCTGAACAGGAAATTGAGCATTCCGGTCAGGAGGGGGTTGCCTATGTACTGATGCAGCCAGGGCATGGCTCCTTTTTTAATCTCGCCTTTAAGCCTGGTCCCCATTACGAAATCTGCTTCACCGTTAATAAGCGGTTCCAGGAATTTATCGAGCTCAAGCAGGTCATATGTATTGTCAGCATCAGCAATCGCTATATATTCTCCTGTAGTCTCTGCCAGCCCTTTTAGATATGCATTCCCATACCCCTTTATAGGGCCTATTACTTTTGCCCCCATAGCTCTTGCAATCTCTGGCGTCCTGTCTGAGGAATTATCAGCAACTATTATTTCCCCCTCTATCCCATATTTTTTGAATACAGCCTGGGCTTTCTCTATACAAATTCGGATAGTATCTTCTTCGTTCATGGAAGGCATAACGATAGACAGGGAGGGCATGTCCTGCTTATACTCCATCTTGCCTAATAACTATTTTGATAGGTCTCTGTCCAAAGACCTTGGTAACTCTAATTCTAGCAAAAATATCTGTGATATGGAAAACCTGAGCAGTTGACCAGACCTGGAGAAAAAATTGACTTTTCTTAAAAAGCTTTTTAACCCCAAAAAAGTATTTTCAAGCGGGGGGTTAGATTTCTAAAAACCCCGAATTATTCTCTCTATCCTGATAAAGAGGGCTTTGGGAATTCATTTATAGAAACTTTATTATTCTTAAATTTAAAAGGGGATTTAGAATGGTCAGGGTAAATGTCATATTTCACAGTATTTACGGGCATATTTACAAGATGGCAGAAGCCATAGCTGCAGGAGCAAAGGAAGTCGAAGGGGCCGAAGTAAAAATTTACCAGGTACCTGAGACCCTGTCGGATGACGTAATCGAGAAAATGGGAGCAATCGAAGAAAAAAAGCGTTTTGCCCATATTCCTGTTGTAACTCGGGAAATATATGCGGAAGTACTGGGGGAGGCAGATGCATTGATATTTGGAACTCCAACACGTTATGGGATGATGACTGCTCAGATGCGTACCCTTTTTGATGGGCTTGGGAACTTATGGAGTGAAGATATCTTTGTTGGAAAAGTAGGAAGTGTTTTTACTTCCAGTGATACGCAGCACGGCGGGCAGGAATCAACTATTTTAAGTACACATGTCACACTTCTTCATCTTGGAATGATCATTGTTGGACTTCCTTACTCTGAGAGGCGGCAAATGAGAATGGATGAAATCACAGGCGGTAGCCCATATGGGGCTTCAACTATTGCAGGAGGAAATACGCGCCAGCCTTCTGAAAATGAACTGGCAATGGCTCGCTACCAGGGCAGACATGTAACCGAAATTGCAAAAAAACTTGCCGGCAGGTAAATAGAGATATTTTTACCGGCATTTGCCAGTTTCCACAGCAAATTCTATCCGCAAATTTCAACATTCCAGATTTATTAGAATGATTTGCCGATAATATGGGATTGTAAAATTATTTTTTAAAAATAAGTTTTAAAATATATTTTAAATTTTAAAATTGGAAAAAGGCTTGGAAACTGGAGATCTGGAATTGATATCTAAAAATAAAATAAAAATGTGGGAAAACACTCCTTTTGCCAGGATGTTCTCCTTATCAGGTCTGCCCAATAATATTTAACCGAGACCTGGGAAAGCTATACCTTTGGACTCAAACTTTTCCTGAGCTTTTATAAGGCATGCCAGGGTACAGTATATTGCTTTCCTTTCAACATTTTCAAGAACGATAAATTCTTTCCCGCAAATAGGGCATCTTTTGTTTATATAAACCATTTTAAACACATTTTCCTTCTAAATAAATCCTAACTTTGGTTTTATAAACCATTTACTAAAATATCACAAAGAAATATAAACTTTTTCATGAAGTTTATATATATCCTTAATAAGAGATTAAAATCATTTTTACGAAATAAGTGATTTGATTATATTAAATCAAATTCGGAGGAGGTTGTTTTTTAAACAACATATGATATAAAATCAAATTTATTTAATTATCCTTCGGAATATAATGGTTTTTAAGCTAAATTTTTGTATTTTTCAGAATTCATTAATAAATTAGTAGAAAATTTTTAATGAATTACATTCCTGAAATCCATGACCTTGAAATTAAAATGGATTCAATTTTAAAAAATAATAGAAGACAAATTAAATATAAAGAGAATGCCAGGTTTAATAGTTTAAAAACGAAGGAGTTTCCTTAACTTATACTTACCTGAAATAAATATCGGATTCGATGGGCCCTATATCTAAAAAAATCCAGGTTAAGTAAGTCTGAAAAGCTTATTTATTCCGATAAGCCAGTATAGATAGACACATGTTTATTGTATAAAGAATGTTTTTTAATAAATGTAACTGAAGGAATCTCACCGGACATTTTAATAGGTTTCATTCAGAGAATGCAAAAGTCAAAAAAAAGGGGGCATCGGAAAATTAGGCCGCTGATTTTTGGGAATGGCAGGATCCTCATTTGTGAAGACGAAAAAGGGACGATTAGAGATGTTTATTTTCCATATGTAGGGCTTGAAAACCACGGCAATTCAATAAAAGTTGGGATCTGTGACCTGGATTCTCTTTATTGCAGCTGGTTGGAAAACTGGGAAATAAAACAGAGATATAAAGTGCAATTTGAGGAGAATTTTTGCAACCGTATTCTTGAAATCTCAGAAGATAGGAAGGAGAAAGAAAATTTAAAACAAAAAATGGATTTGATAAATTCCAAAGGAAATCCAATAGCCCCTGAAGAAGCTGAAGAAAAAGTAAAAGAAAGAACAAAAGAAGAAACGGAACAGAATAATGAAATATCTCCAAAAACCTGCCGGGAAGTAATTTCAAACATTGGAGAAACACTATTTGAAAATAAAGATATTGGGCTCAGGGTTGTTGTTTGGGAAGCAGTCCACCCTTCGGCAAATATCTTTTACAGGACTTTCGAAATTACCAATCTCTCAAATATTCCCAGGCGTCTGCGGCTTTTTTCCAACCAGAATTACCACATTCTTGAAACAAAAATCGGGGAAACTGCTGTAATTGATAAGCAGACCCTAATACATTATAAGCGCGACCGCTATTTTTTGCATGCAAGCGACCCGGCTTTTGACCAGCATGCCGTTGGAACGGCAGAGTGGAAAGGGCTTGAAGGTACATGGAGAGATATAGAAGACACAAAGTTGAGTGGAAATCCAGTCGCTCACGGATCGGTGGATTCTACGCTTGGCTGGACTCTTCCTGAACTGAAGCCTGGGGAATCAACAAGGGTTCATTACTGGATTGTACTTGGGAAAAAGTACTGTAATGTGCTTAAAATTCATAAGAGGGTAAATGACGCAGGAAGAAGTGCTCTTTTTCATCATAATTTCAATTTTTGGAGCTCTTTTACGGAAAGAGTATCTGTTCTTCCGGAATTTACCCATATTTCCAGGCTTCCTGATAAGGTATCAAAATCTTTTTACAGGAGCCTGCTCGCAGTTGTTGCCCATCTGGATATCACTGGCTCTGTAATTGCTTCCTGCGATTCGGATATTAAGCAGTTTGGCGCAGACCTTTACAGTTACTGCTGGCCAAGGGATGCAGCCTGGGTTTGCCTTGCCCTAGATAGGGCAAGATACCACCATCTCAGTACTGAGATCTTTGAGTTTTTCTCAAAAATTATCACGCCTAGAGGCAATTTTTTACATAAATACACCCCTGCTGGAGATTTCGGCAGCACCTGGCATCCTGTTCCCATGATTCAGATCGACGAGACAGGGCTGCCCCTATATTCTCTTTACAATAACTGGGAAACTGCCAAAAGCATCTGGACTACGGGCAGGTATTATAGAACCCTAGTAATTCCTGCGGCTAACTACCTTATAAAAGCAATAGATAAAGAAACAGGGCTTCCAATCTCAAGCTTTGACCTCTGGGAAGAAAGAAAAGGCATATACACATACAGCGCCTGCACGGTTTATGCCGGCCTTAATGGGGCATATGAACTCTCCAGGGCCCTTGGAGATTATGCTAATGCAAACCAATGGAAAGAGGCAGCAGATAAAATTAAAGAAGCTATTCTGCAGCAGCTTTATGATAAAAATCTGAAGCGTTTCAAACGCGGACTTTTGGACCCTACACTTGACTCTTCAGTATTTGCAATCTGGTATTTTGGAATCCTGCCTCCCAATGACCCTAAAGTCGTCCGGACAATGGAAGCCATTGAAAAAGAGCTTATACGCCCTTCCGGAGGGATTGCCAGATATCTTCACGACAACTACTTTGGTTATATGAACAGCTGGATAATTTGCACGCTCTGGGTATCACAGTGGCACTCAACTGTTGGGAATTTAGACCGAGCCCTTGAACTTCTGGAATGGTGTGCAACCCATGCTCACCCAGCAGGGCTTATGTCCGAGCAAATTGATAATAAAGGCAGGCCTCTTTCGGTTTTGCCGCTTGCCTGGTCACATTCGGCTTTTGTACTTGCCGTGCTTGAATACTTGCAGGCACTTAAGAAAACAGAAGGCGAGACGTGCACTTATCCTTAAAATTCTGAACCTTAAATTCTGAACCTTAAAATTTCTAAATATCTGTATGCAGGTTGAAAGGACTAGAAGGTTAGCGGAAAACCTTCTGGATTAAGAATTAACATATTTTCTGATTTCCATAGCCTCACAAAGAAAATGTAATTTTACATAAGAAGCATATCAGGAAACGTGCGGAAAAAAACCAGAATCCACCTTGAAAATTTCCAGAAAATCTGACTTCATTTTTTAAATACTTTTTCAAAATACAGGTACCCTCTTTCTTCTTTTTGGAAAGTAAATCCGTGCTTAAGGTACATATCGATTGCTTTTGTAAGTGTAGAGTCCGTTTTGAGGATTACAGCCGGACAGGTTTTTTCCGCAAAATCCAGAGCAGCTTCGAAAAGTTGTTTTCCATAGCCTTTGTCCCTGAACTCTTTTTTAAGGTAAATTCGCCTGATTTCACAAAGGTTTTCATTAACCTTCCGGACTCCTGCAGTACCCACGACTTTCCCATCAGCAATTCCTACTAAAAAAGTACCGCCTTTTGAAAAATAATATTCTTTTATGTCTTTAAGGTCGGCATCTTTAAGCCTGTCATACTCAAACCCATGTTCAAGCAGAACTCCAAGGACAACCTCACGGGCTTCTTCCTCTCTGGAGGAATCATATCTCTGGATTATCATCTTTCTTTCCTTTCCAGTTTTTCCTTTACTTATTTTTTATTAATTTAATTTAATTTAATTTAATTTAATTTAACTTAACTTAACTTAACTTAACTTAACTTAACTTAACTTAACTGGACATAATTCAGTTGGACATAATTTAATCGGACATAATTTAACTTGATAACGAGATATCCCCAAACTTTAAGCCTGCAAGTTCTTAAACTCTTTTCATGTTAATTCAGCAGTCC
>CAZFNE010000013.1:0-1633 GCA_964520335.1 uncultured Methanosarcinales archaeon
TAAATTTATTTATTAGAAAGAGCCAGTTATTCCCCATGACCGGGATGTCTGGTATTGAAAATAGTCCGATGACTGTTTCGGAAAAGATCTTTTCGAAAGCCTCAGGAAATCCCGTAAAAGCCGGGGATTTTGTGTTGGCAAATGTAGATCTGGCAATGACGCACGACATTACAGGTCCACTTGCAGTCCAGGGCTTTTATGAGATTATGAAAGATAAAGAAGAGAAGAAAGTCTGGGACCCGAAGAAAATAGTAATTGTATTTGACCACCAGGTCCCTGCGGATTCCATTAATGCAACAGCAAACCATATCATGCTGAGAAAATTTGCCGAAGAGCAGGGAATTTTAAACTATGATGTGTATGAAGGCGTGTGCCATCAGGTCCTGCCAGAAAAAGGACATATACATCCGGGAGACCTTGTAGTTGGTTCGGATTCTCACACCTGCGCGTACGGCGCTTTAGGGGCCTTTTCCACAGGGGTAGGCTCTACTGATATGGCGGCAGTCTTTGCTACGGGCAAACTCTGGTTCAGGGTTCCTGAAACCTTAAGGTTTGAAGTAGAAGGAACTTTACCGGATCGCGTTTATTCCAAGGATCTTATTCTCCATCTTATTGGTGACGTTGGAGTAGAAGGAGCCAGGTACATGGCAGCCGAGTTTGCGGGTTCGGCAATTCGTTCCCTCTCAGTTCCAGAGCGTATGACAATCTCCAATATGGCAATTGAAATGGGCGGAAAAGCAGGAATCATTGAGGCCGATGAAGTAACGGCAGAGTACCTTAAAGAGAGGATTCTCTATTATGAATTTGATCCTTACTGGAAGTCTGACGAAGAGGCGAATTTCGTTGATATAAAGCACTATGATATTTCTAATCTTGAGCCTCAGATAGCCTGCCCCCATAATGTAGATAATGTAAAGCCTGTGAGTGAAGTAGAGGGCACAAAACTTGACCAGATTTTTGTGGGTTCCTGTACTAACGGGAGATTTGAAGATATTAAGATCATGGCAGATATTATGGGAGACGAACCTGTAGCCAAAGGGGTGCGGCTTTTAGTAGTCCCCGCTTCAAGGACCGAATACATGAAATTGTTAAAAGCCGGATATTTAGAAAAGTTAATGACTGCAGGTGCAATTGTCGAATCCCCATGTTGCGGTCCCTGTATGGGTGGTTCCTTTGGCTTGCTTGGCGCAGGAGAAGTTGGACTCGCAACTTCCAACCGGAATTTCAAAGGAAGGGAAGGAAGCCCTGAATCTTTTGTGTATCTTTCGTCCCCTGCAACTGCGGGAGCCTCAGCTCTGACAGGAGAAATTACTGACCCAAGAAAAGTCTAAGAAAGCTCTAGTCTTCTCTAATTTCTCCTTTTAAAAATGGTGTTAAAAATGCCTGATGCTGACTTATCGATCCTAAATGAACTGTATGAGATTATTCTGGATAGAAAACAGAACTATGATGAACGTTCATATGTCTGTAAACTCCTGAACCACCGCAAGGGTATGAACAAGATTCTTGAAAAAGTAGGTGAAGAATCAATCGAAACCATACTGGCGGTAAAAAATCAAGACCATAAAGAAATAGTTTCCGAGAGTTCAGATCTGATCTTCCATTTACTTGTTATGCTTGCTGCAAACGGTGT
>CAZFNE010000013.1:1733-25215 GCA_964520335.1 uncultured Methanosarcinales archaeon
CCGAGAGTTCAGATCTGATCTTCCATTTACTTGTTATGCTTGCTGCAAACGGTGTCACTCTTGAAGAAATCACATCCGAGCTTACTGCACGGCATGAAACCATGAAAAGGGATTGACAAAAATCCGGGTGTAAAAGGGCTAAAGCTGAAAAAGCTAAGTTTCGAGAGATGCCTTTTATTTTTAATTTTACCTAATATATTTTATAATATATAATAAAAATAGATATCAATCCATTATATGTTGTTTTTTCTTTTTTTTGGTCTTAGTTTTTGTCGAGCTGTCCCAAAACTCAAAATTGCTTCTCAAAAATTGGTATTTCGAATTATCAAACGAGTTTCTCATTATGGAGAATAATTTTTGGACACTTAATGATTTGAAACGAGAATAGTTTTGGGACGAGCTCGTCTTACTATCTTATAGTTGATATTTATTTCCAGAATCTCTTCTCTCTTGAAGAAGTTTCTAATTCCAGATTTGTAATTCAGACTTTTCCCAACTTCCCAAAAATCTAGTGCCCCTTATTTTTCAGGAAGTTTTGGAGCGCTAATAAATGAAATTAGAAAAATCTGTTTTATCTGTTTTAATAAACTGCAAGTTCATTTAAGACATCGGTTTTCGAGAGAGTTCCTTTTGGAACGCCATTAATAGTTACAATTAGCCTTCCTACATTGTATTTATGGAAGAGCTTTACCACATCATAAAGCTGCATATCCCCATCAACGGTGATAAGCTCTTTAGTCATAATATCCTTGACTTTCACATTGGGTTTACCCTGAGCAATAGCATGGGCAATATCAGTATAGGTAATAATCCCTATGATTTTCCCCTTATCCTCAACTGGCGCCCCATGAACATTATTCCTGATAAAGAGCCTTGTGGCTTCCTGGATGCTTGCATTCAGGTTTACAAGCAGAGGAGGATATTTCATATAATGCTTGACATGTTTTTTGGGAAGGGAGATCATTTCTGTGATATTGAAGAGAATAGAGTTGTTAGTATCATCCCTGCCTGTGACTTCTCCCCGGATTATCAGGCGGTTTACAGGAGTCGGGCCAAGCTGGATCTTATCATCCATTACAAATTCCTTTGTATTTCCTATTACCCTAATTACCCCGTTACAAGCATCTGGATTTCTAACTGTAGTAAAGGTAATTTCCGATGCTGTTGCACCATTAACAAGTACATTATTCCTGTAGAGGGGGACTATGGATTCGTTTTTCAATTGCTGGATGCGTAAAGCATCATATGCGGCACCTGTTGGCTTATATCCTCCTTTTGGCCCGGGGACGCCCTCAACAAGCCCTAAAGCTTTTAAAAGCTGCATCTGATTCCGGATAGTGCCGGGATTCCTCTGGATAACTTCGGCGATTTCTTCTCCTTTTATTGCCCTGTCTTTTTGTCTTTGAAGATTGATTAATGAAATAATAATGTCTTTTTGAATAGGAGTGAGTTCCATACTTCCACCATCAATTTAATATTCTTTATTCTGTATGACCTAATAATACGAAGCCAATAAAGCTCGCTATTATCTTCATTTTCCATAATTAATAATTATAAATCCATATTATAAATTACAATTACAAATATAAAAAGAGTCCGGTTCTGCTTCGAATATTTGCCTAGTTTTCAGGTTCATGAGAAATTTATAACTAGTAATTGTAATTACAATTTTCAAGTAAAATTTGTATTTTATTCCTGGCCAGGTTTTAAAATAATTGTCTAACACTTTAAAATCGTTAAAGGATCCTTTTTAAATATTTTTTTAATAATATATTGCATATAATAATCTTTATATAACTTGAAGGAACCCCTAAATGGGAATATAATGATCTTTGAGAAAATCCATACAGTTCCTACATCAGAGGAATTAACCAACAAAGCATTCAAACGAGCTGCAAGAGCCATGTCTGGAAAGGAAATTAAAGACAGGGAAAGCCGTTTGAGAGCTAATGAGTCAATGGTGTTAACTGCAGCAAACATCTTCACAGATAACCTTGCAAATATAGTCCGGCGTTTCCCTAGTTTTGAACATCTTCCTAGGTTTTATTATGAATTGACAGATATCCTTGTAGGTATAGAAAGACTTAAAATGTCTCTTGCATCCGTAGACTGGGCCAGCAGGAAAATCCATGAAGTTGCAAGAGCTCATGTTGGGAAAATCCGAAAATCGGATACCCCTGAAACAGTGAGAAAAGAAGCCTTCGGAAGGATTGCATCCATTATTAAATCTATTAACAAGGACCTTCTTTTCCTTAATGAGGCAAGAAATATCTTACGGAAACTGCCAGACGTACAGGACGAGCCTACAATCGTAGTTGCCGGATATCCAAACGTCGGGAAATCGAGTTTTGTTTCAAAAATTACAGGAGCAACTCCTGAAATAGCCCCTTACCCTTTTACAACAAAAGGTGTAACAATCGGGCATTTTACTCGGGAGGGAATCAGATATCAGGTTATGGATACTCCAGGTGTCCTTGACCGCCCTATGTCCGAAAGAAATCCCATTGAAAAGCAAGCAATAACTGCAATAAGTTTTCTTGATGCCGTTGTGTTATTTCTTATTGATCCCAGCGAAAGCTGCGGATACGAGATAGAAGCTCAAAAGCGCTTGCTTACAGAAATTCGTGAAAGTTTCAAACTTCCTTTACTGGTAGTCGCAAATAAAACTGACAGGCCTGAATTTAAGAAAATGGATGAAATAGACCTGAATATTTCAACCCTTACAGGGGAGGGAATTGAAAACGTAATGGATAAACTTATGGAAATGCTGGAAGAAAAAGCTCTTTCTTCTAAAGAGCCTCATATAGAAGACCCTATTTAAGGCTCTGTCTTCGGGCAGGTACTTCAGCAAGTATTTTATGTTTATATTCACTAATCTGAGAATTAAATTATTCTTAACTGCATTAATAATGCAACGGTTATTAGAATAATTCCTGTCATCAGCCTTATGCCTACTCTCCTTTTTTCCCTGAATTCGGTGACCTTATTTGGGCTCAATCCGAAAGCAAGCAGGAAACCAAGCCCTAAAACTGGAAGTAAAAGCCCGAGGTTATATATGCCTGCATACATCAATCCTTTTGTCACATCGGTTTTAGTTGCCAGTATACTCAGTACAGAAAGATAGATTGCTCCTACGCAGGGGGCTTTAACCAGAGAGTACATACTACCGGAAAGAAAGGAAAATACTAAAAGGTTCTTTTCTCCCATTCCATTCATGAAGTTCTTCAGGGCTTCTGGAGTTTTAAAAGTAGACCTTGCATTTTTCTTCAGCCAGTAAGCGTCAAAAATGTGCCAGAACCCAAGTAAAGCTGTAATTAAAATTGTAATTACTGTAAAACTTGTCCGAATTTCGGGGAGAAGGCTGACAGTACTCAGGATACTTATTCCTACGAGTACATGTACCGTGAGAATGCCAAGAGAAAAGCCCAGAGTAGCTTCAAGCATCTCTTTGCTTTTTCCCTGATGGGCAAGTGTAATAGTAGCAAGTAAAGCCATTACTGCGAGCAAGCAGGGATTAAAACCTGCCAACACGCCGGCAGCGAATAAAATAACTGGGCTCATTTTCACAAGGTGTTCATTTTCAATATTTTCTTTTAGAGAATTACAAAGAGGCTGAGAAACCAAGAAAGAAGTGATCTCATTATTATTACCTGAGAAGACCTCCTCTGAAGAGTATTCTTTACAGGAGTAAGTATTATTAGAGGAATTAACCAGAACATTTTGAGCCGAATAGACGGAACCAGTAGCTAGGCTCAGGATTAAGGAAACAGATATTAATGCAAAAATTCCATTAATTATAAACATCGAACTGAAGCATCGATTTTTCATATCTCTTTTCCGGGGCTATTTCATGAAAATATTTATATTCAAAAATTCTCACTTGTCAAAATGCTCAGGCGCATGCATTTGTCCTAATAGAGTGTAAAATTTTTAGCTTATTTATATATTCGAAAGTAATGTAAATAAGAAAAACACGCTTAATTTTCAGAATAATTGTACATTGGTTTATATTTTTCTTATTTTGTCAAATATTTTGGTATCTTTAAATACTGATAGTAGCAGGCTTCTTGAGTCTTTCATTTTTTACCTGTGTTATTAGTTATCATTTACAAATTTATTGATCCCTATTAAAATCCTATTTTCAAAATAAGGATTGTCTCTTGATAATGTCAATGGTAAGATAAATCCTAATTATCAGGTTAGGCCTTGAGTAAAAGGCAGTAAGTTGTAGGGTTAGATAACTTTTTTGGTAAAATTGAGATTGATCCCCGGGTTTCCTTTCAACCCGTGCATTCCAAATAAAAATGTCAGGATATAAATCTGGGAAGCATTATAACCCCAAAAATTATGAGCTTGTCCCAAAACTCAAAATTGTTTCTCCGATTCTTGTATTCAAAATTATCAATTTGGATACAGGTTACGAAAATAATTTCGAGAAATTAGGAAAAGTTGGCTTTGGAATAGCCTCGATATGGATAACTGACCAAATAGTGATAAAATATTATCTAACAGTTTTTACATGTTATTCTGCAGTTTAATCAAAATTATATATTTTGTTTGATGTTTTAAATTTTTAGATTTTGAGGGTCTTACTTTTGAATAGAATCAAGAAAAAAACCAATCACTGGCGCTCTTTTAGGAATAATGGTTACATAAATATTATTAGCAGGCTTATTTGTGCATCCTAATATCATCCATGCGCCAGAACCCGTGGCATTTTTCTAAATAACAAAGATGGAATGAACCACGAAGTAAATATAAAAAATTTTTGATTAAAAGAACGTTCATATATTCGAAAAATCATATTTTTTTGGAGAAGAACAAATAACATAACCTGAAATAACTTCTAAGTAGGGATATATGAATATGAAATTACATTAAACGGCAATATTACCAAAATTCAAAAAGCAGAAGTGAGCAAATTCAAAGGCTAGGATTTTATTGCGATATACGTATTACCTGACCATGATAATCCATTGGAAATCAGTATTTCATTGCCATAATTTTTCGAGACTTTCCAGGCTTTTTTTCGAGAGTTTAAAAATAATATCAAAAAGTTTTAAGCACTCTAAAAATTCCCCAATAAATCTAAAGTATTTTTAGAGTTTGCTCATTATTTTTATTTTCCTTTTTTCCCTTTAAGCCATATCTAACTTTATGACTAAATTTTTTAGAGTATTTTTCTCATGATCCCAAGGGCTTTTTCAATATTTTGCAAGGAAGCTGCATAGGACATTCTTATATAGCCTTCTCCTTCGCTTCCAAAAGAAGTCCCTGGCACGACAATGATCCCATTTGAAATCATCTTAGCTGCAACTTCTTCAGCGTTCTTAACGTTTGGGAAGACATAAAAAGCTCCTTTAGGAAGTGCACACTCCATACCAAGATCTTTTAAACCTTTTACGAGTACATCCCTGCGCTTTTGGAATTCTTCCCGCATTGTGTAAACAGAATCTTTGGGCCCTGTCACTGCCGCATAAGCTGCTTTTTGGGCAATGGAATTGGCACAGGCCTGGATATACTGGTGTACTTTTAACATCTGGCCAATATACTCCTGTCTGGCTGCCACATATCCAAGCCTCCAGCCAGTCATAGCATAACTTTTTGAAGTCGCATTTACTGTGATTACGTTATCCGAGAAGCTAGCAGGGCTTACGTGTTCTCCTTCGTAAATAAAGTATTCGTAAACCTCATCTGAAATGAGAGTTATGTTGTGATCCTCGGCAATTTCTGCAAGGCCCTTGATATCTTCACGGCTTGAAACTGCGCCTGTGGGGTTTGAAGGAGAGTTGAGGATAATTGCCTTGGTTTTCGGGGAAAGCTTCTCAAGCACAGCCTCTGGTTTCATTGTAAGGTCATCAGCAAGAGGGACACTTACTGCTTTACCATTCAGGATTTCTGTAAGGGCGTTGTAGGAAACAAACCCCGGGTTTGAGATCAAGACCTCATCTCCAGGAGAAAGCAAGGCAGCTAAAGCCATTGCAAGAGCTTCAGACGCTCCTGAAGTTACAATAATTTCCTGGGGAGACACGGAAAAATTATTTTCCTGCTCGAATTTTAAGCTTAAGGCTTCCCGGAGTTCTGGGATTCCTGAGCCGACAGTGTATCCCGTAAAGCCGTCGTTTATTGCCTGTATTGCTGCTTTTTTAATATGCTCTGGCGTATCAAAGTCCGGCTGCCCAAGTCCAAGATTAATAGCGTTCGAGCCAGCAGCCTCAAAAATTTTTCTTATCCCGGAAGTATCTATCCTGGCAACGTTTTCTGAAAATTTTATTCCCTTCAAACCGCATCCTCCCAGTCTTTATAAATTAATCATTTTTAAAATTCGCCCATGTTTTCTGGTAATTTTAAATAATAATTTATCTTTATTTTGATTTAGCCCATTAAACCTGTTTATTCGAGATTTATGTGCCTCTTTTTAAGATCAGCATCAGATACTCCTAAGAGTATAATCAGTTGCGCAATTATTGAGTCTAAGAAAATAAGTGACGTGATTTCAAAAGAAGTTCCCAGCGGAGGTAATTTCCGATAATCTCCCCTTAAATTCCTTTCGAGGAAGCCTCCCGAGTCAAGATCATTCTTAGTTTTGCTTGGCAGGATTAACGCAATATCCGAGATTTTGCCAAGCGTGGACTCTTTTTTAGAAGTAACTGTTATAAGGGTTGCACCAATATCCTTCACAATTTTTCCAAGATCGGCTATTGAACGGGTTTCTCCTGATCCTGAAATAGCAATAACTACATCTTTTGGTCTAACAGCAGGGGTTGTAGTTTCGCCAACTACGTATACACTAAATCCAAGGTGCATAAGGCGCATTGCAAAAGCTTTTCCTACAAGTCCTGACCTGCCAGCTCCCATCACAAAGATTCTTTCCCCCTGGAGGATTTTCCGGAGCATTGCCTTTATATCTTCGAGAGCAAGCTTTTCTGTTACTTCTTTAAGATTTTCTGCAATTAATCTCATTGATAATAATACGTCATCACAGTTGTCCACTTGAATTTTATAATCGTCTACCTGAGTGTTATTCATATAAGTTCTCCAAAAAACATTGGGTGTTAACTGATCTTTGTAATACTCAAAATATTAGAGCCTTTTTGAAAGGTATAAGTAATTACAAACTCCTTCCCGGTAACCCTTTTTGTTTATTTTGTAGGTTTCCAGGATAAAATTTGGAAACTCTTTTTATCTGCGGGTAAATAGCTGACCAGGTTTTTTATTTATTTGCTTGAGGTTCGGTTTTATAATTAATAGCTCTCAGTTCCCAATCCTCTATATTATTATTAAATTCATTGTATAATCTTTGAATATCACAATCGCTCCCATTCCAATAAAAATCTTTTCGTGCTTCCCCTTTTTTAAGTTCGTCAAGTATGAATTTTGACAAATGGAAAAGGGCCTTTTTATTGGAAAAAGGAATACTGTAATTGACCCTGTAACCGCCGACTGTTTTTCCATAGGACACCAGTGTGTACCCTTTACTCTCATACTCAGTTATTTCATCAAAATTACAAATTATCTCAAATTCGTGCACAGTAGATTGATCTATTTTTGAAATTCCTATGAGTATCTGTGCTATAATATAATCAGGAACTTTTCGCCCAAACCATACGGCTATTTTCCCGTAGGTACAGATTACGTTGACGTCGTTCCTGCCCATCTCAAAGGAACTGAGAGATTGAGGAGGGAAGATTTTTACTTCCAGATCTTGGGGCGTTTGGGCACACATCACTTCCACTTCGTTCACTTACTTGCAGAGACAAGTGCACTGATCAAATTCCGATCTTTTTTAAGGGTTTTAAGCTGGTTTGCAGGCCCTATCACTGTAAGTCTTTTATTGCCTTGTTTTTTGAAAAATTTACCTAGCAACGAAGAATCCGTATTTGCGGGATAGCTCTGCATCTCAATTCCTGAAAACACATCAGGTTGAATAGCCGACATTGTCATCTCAATAAGTTTTGCTTCCTCCATAGGATTCAAACCTTTTTCAAGCACAAGGATCTTTCCCTTTCTCACCTCATCAATTATGTATCTGACTTTTTCCATAGAAGCCATTTGAGATATCTTTGCTTCGGATATCAGATCGAGTTGAATTCCCTGCATCTTAATCACCCGAACTGTTTTGCCAGGGCTTCATAGAATGAATCCATCCCAACTCCCTCAAGTGCCGAAACAGGTACCATTGGATGCTGCGGGAAAGCTTCCTTAATAACGGCTGGATCAGCCTCGGGAAGATCTACTTTATTAGCTACAATTAAAAGGGGAAGGTTTCTGGCTTCCATGTTTCCTATTACAGTCACATTAACCTGAGTATATGGGTTTTCAGTAGAGTCCATTACAAGTATGACACCGTCGAGGTCATCAAGCCATTTAACAGCTTCGATTACACCTTCTGTTGCTTCTTTAGATCTCTTCTTTGATTCTGAGTCGCTCATTCCCTGCTCCATAAAGTCATGGAAATCGATTTTAGTGGCAAGCCCAGGAGTATCTACAATATCAAGACTTATTGTATGCCCATTAGTTTCAATGGTTACTCCGTTCCTTCTTTTTGCATGTCTGGTTTCATGGGCAATATGGGATATAGAACCCATTGTTTCATCGCCACCGACCCAGTCTTTGAGGATCCGATTACTGAGGGTTGTTTTACCTGCGTTTGGGGGGCCGTAGATTCCTATACATGCTCCTTTTTTCTTGAAAAGTTTACTGAACATTTTTGAAAAGCTTACCTTAAATCGTTTTATCATATTCATAGCTTCCCTCCTGGGAAAAGCATAGCACCTAAGGATTTCTCGGACTGCTTTCCTGTATGAGTTGGTGATTTTAGTAGTTTTTTATCTAATGATACATACATAAAATAATTTCCATTTGTTATACGCAAATAGAAGAAATTAGAAAGAATTCTTGTTTAGTTTGCCTAATTTCAGAGCTTGAATTTATATTCTATCTAGGGGGAATAAAATGTATTTCCGTCAAATAATGCCAGAGTATAAATATTTTTTTATAGCCTGATCCCAAAAGTTCTCTTATAAAAACTTTTTCATAAGAAAGTCCTTAAGTTTTCCTCATTGTTTGGATTTGTTTCAAATTTTTTATATGTGTACTGATTTTCAGTACTTACCTTTATATTTTTTACTATTTTTATTCATAGAATCTTAAAAATAAATTATTCTTTTTTTATTTGAAAAATAGGTTAAAAAGTTTTTATTCTTCATTTATAAAGGGCTAATTCAAATTTTTTTACTCCCACAAATATGTAAAATAGCATAAGCTTTGGATTATTCAGCTTACTTATCTTTGATTGCTGAATTTATGGCAACCTCAGCTATATTAGAACCGAGATCTCCTATTCTGGATAGACTGTCTACAACTGCCCCGAGGGAAATCATAATTTTGTGAGATTCTAATTTGAGGATACAGGCATGTAATTCTTCTACTCTCGCGCGCATACTATCAACGTCATCTATTACCTGGTTAGCAAGAGAAGTGCTGGAATTAAAAAGCGCCTCGACTGATTGCCTTACAAGTTCCATATAAACATCATTGAGTTGCTCTATTTTATCCATTACAGAAGCTTTAACAGGCTGGTTCAGGTTTGAGGCAATGTTTGCTATCCTTTGAGAATGATCCGCAATTCTTTCAAGCGGGCTTGCAGCCATCCTGAAATCATGATATTCTTCAATACTTATTTCAGAAGAATCGGGTATCCTGCCTCCACAGAGGATTGACCTGAACTGCTTGGAAATAAGAAGGCATAACCTGTCTACTTCATCGTCTCTCTGGCTCACATCCAGGGAAAGATCATAATCAACAGTCTTAAGCGCTTTTATTGCATCTTTTTGCATGGAACCCGCAATTAGGAACATTCTGTGCAAACCCTTTTTTATAGGTAGCTCATTAGGATTTAAGAGGTCCTGAATAACCAAGCAACTGGAACTCTCTTCTATAATCTCCGGGCCTATTAGCTTATAACAAACTTTCCTGATAGTTTGTTTTTGCTCTGCCTTAATTCTTTTCGATGAGAATTCGATCCTGTCGTATCCGTAAAGATAAGCTGCAATAATATCCCTTTCAAGCGCTTTTATCTCGCAATGTGTTACATCGATTCTTTTTGTCTTACCTGTTCTTCCTTCGAGTATCGGATCTATAGTTAATTTTCCATCAGGTTGGGCTTGAATAGAAACTCTTGTTCCAGTTTCTATTCCTACTTTTTCTGCCCATTGTTTGGGCAGAGAGATTATGTAAGTTGATCCACCTGTTTGCTGTACTTTCCTTGTTTCGATATCAATTCCCCGTTTTTATTAGTAATATTAGGTCAACATGTTTAATATTTATCTTAATTTTATATTTTGTATAAAATAATATTTAGATATATTACTTCTATATATGTGCATCTGATTTTCTTATTTATAGATATTGTTTGCAATTTTTATTTATAAATCTCTAGAATATGATATTATTTACAAACAATTGATATTTGCCGGCTTAAAAAGAATGGAAATCAAACCCTGTAGTCTGTATTAAATCTAGAAATCATTTACGGAGGTTTTCAAAAAGGTCGCAAAAATTATTACAGGGAAAAGCGTTCTGAGCATAATGACACTTGAAGGGAATGCATATGCATCTGGAGCAGGCACTATTATAAATGCGATAGCTACCTGGAAAGGTGCGGCATTCGGGATCGATTTAAAAACCTTTTCGAATGTTGAACTTTCCGAATCTGAAAAAGAAATTTCAGGTTCTATTGTGGAAATGCCTGAAGGAGACCCGCGTCTTATAGAACGCTGCGTTGAAATAGTTCTTGACAGGTTTGGGCTTGAGCTTGGAGGCACTGTCAGGACAAGGAGCGAAATCCCACTTGCCGGAGGACTTAAAAGCAGCAGTGCTGCAGCGAATGCAACAATAATTGCTACTCTCAGGGCTATTGATAAAACCCTTCCTCCACTTGAAATTGTAAAACTGGGAGTTGAAGCGGCAAAAGAAGTAGGAGTTACAATAACTGGAGCTTTTGATGACGCTTGTGCCTCTTTTTTTGGAGGTGTCGTAATTACTGATAACCGAAAAATGGAACTTATAGTTCGAGAAGAGCTCCATTCAAAAGTTCTTATTTTTGCCCCTGCAAAAAAAGCTTTCAGTGCAGATACTAATGTAAAGCGCTCAAGGCTAATTGCCCCTTATGTAGATATTGCATATTCCCTTGCCCTCGAAAGAGAATATAAAAAAGCTATGACCCTTAATGGTTTTCTTTACTGCGGGGCTCTTGGTTTCGATAGCGAGTATTTGCTTCGGGCTTTAGAATGCGGAGTAAAAGGAGTAAGCCTTTCAGGGACAGGGCCTTCTTATGCAGCCCTTGTAAATCCAGATCAGGTGAATGAATTAAAGTCTGCCTGGGAGAGCTGTGGGCAAGAAGGCAGAATCATAGAAACCACTATAACTAATAGAGATGCAATATCCATATATAGGGAGGGTTTCTCTTGAGTGAACTCGAATCCGTCCGTAGGGAAATTGAACAGATTGATAGGGAAATTCTTGTTCTTATCGATAAAAGGGTCGATCTTGCTGAAAAAGTCCTTGAATCAAAAAGAATAAATGGGACTTTGATAAATGACCGGAAACAAAATGATATTGTAATTAACAGGGCCCTGAATGGCGCAACTGAACTGAATCTTGATCTGGCATCTGTGAAGGCGATTTTTGAGATTCTTATCAAAATGAATATTGAGCGTCAGAATGAATTAAGTGGCAAAGGCAGGCTGCCCTGAATATAGAGGGAATAAAAATGGTCGATATTTCAATAATTATGGGTTCCGAATCTGACAGATCAATTGCCAACCGCGCAACCTCTGTCCTCGAGAAAAGTAAATATTCTTTTGAAGTAAATGTTATTTCTGCGCACAGGAACCCCGATGAACTGGATGCTCATATCTCAAATACCGACGCAAAAGTTTTTATCACTATTGCAGGTTTGTCCGCAGCCCTTCCTGGTGTCGTGGCTTCAAAAACTAAAAAGCCCGTAATAGGAGTTCCTGTAAGTGCAAAACTGGGAGGACTTGATGCTCTCCTTTCTATTGCCCAGATGCCTCCCGGGGTCCCTGTCGGAAGCGTGGGCATCGATAATGGAGCAAACGGAGCTTATCTTGCCCTGAGAATTCTGGATTTGATTGAGAAAGAGTAACTAAAATAAGAGAAATTCGATTTTCTTTTTTCCAGCGTTAATGTCAATTTTTTATTCATTTTTTTCTATTTTATTCCCTGAAAAAGTAATAAAACCTTAGACAAAAATGCATTAAAAGAAATAAAATCGACTGAACAGACTGTAATGTCCTTTCCGAAAAAAGTTGGGATAAGGCATCTGAGTATTTGGAGTGGGGGGAATGGGGGTAAGTGTTGATTGAGGTTTACAACAGAAAAGGTAAGTCTCAGATGCCCTGTAAGTAATAAATATATGTGATATTATATAAAAATAAGGGTATACTGCAGTTATTCTTCTTTTTTTTCAGTACTTTTATTTCTTATAAATGATTTCAGATTTTTTTATCTGTGCGCAGGGCCTACCCGTTTCTATGGTTCTAAATTTAGTTTTTATCAATGAGTTTTGCTTCCAGTATTCTTAATGAACCTGTATTGCCTTCCCATTCAATTTCGCTTTTTACAATCTCAATACGTTTGTTAAAGAAAGGGGCATCAAGTACAACAGTTTCGTATTCTCCTCCTTCTCCTGCCATATGGACCATACGCCTGCGGTTCAAGGCCTTCAGGCTCTCAATTGAGTTCACATTAATTGGACGTCCAAGCCAGGACTTATCCAGCCCGTCTGCCGCAACTCTCACAATCCTGATATCAAGGACCTTTGCCATCTCGTTAAGCAACTCTTCAGGATTTCTGCGCCAGAGAGGAGCATAGACTTTAAGGCCAAGAGAATCACAAATCTTTTGAACTCTACTTGCCTGGTACTGCGATTCAATAGCACCTACGGATACTCCATCTACATCTACTTTCTTGAGGGCAAGGGCCAGGTCGTCCAGTTCAAGTTCTTTTATCCCGCTGGAATGTTGTTGAATTAAAGGAATTTCACAGGCGGCAGAAATCATCTCTACCATGTGAAGATTAATTGAATGATACATGTAAGAGTCGTCCCTTGCAGGAATAATATTAATAAGGCATGTGACTTCATGTCCTTCTTCCAGGGCCTTATGGATAGCAAAAATCGAATCCTTGCCTCCAGAAACTAGTGCTGCGAGCTTCATCTACATCCCATCTGTTTTATTATCTCTTTCTCTTCATTTCCAGGTTCTATCTCTGGATCATTATGTAATATTTTATATACTTTTTGAATTTTCAGCGTATAATAACGAGCTTAAATCTCAATATCCTTAATCCAGGTTCCCGAAATTGGCTTCATAACGAGATTTCATTTCTTCCCATGTAGGTAGGGCTGTCTGGCAGCCCTGAGTCTGTACTGCAAAAGAAGCAACAGTTGATCCTATTTTTCCGCAAATGAAAAGAGGGTACCCGCGTGTCAGAGCAAGTAAAAACCCGGCCCTATAAGCATCTCCTGCACCAGTGGGGTCTATAGCCTTAACAGGAACTACAGGGATTTCAAATTCTTCGCTGTCAGTATAGATTTTGCTGCCCTGCGCGTCGTAAGTAATTACGAGAATATCGATGAGTGCTTTAAGCTCAGAGAAACTTTTCCCTGTAATTTCCGAAACTCGCTTAATCTCATGTCGATTTGCAAACAGAATATTAGTATGCTTGAGAATAGCTTCAAGGTTTTCCTTTGAATAGGTAACAAGATCCTGGCCTGGATCAAACGATACAAAATTTGCAATTCCTGCAATTTTCGCATTATAAATAGAATCTGCAGTTGCAAGGTGTACGAAATCAACAGGTTCAGGTTTTAGTTCTTTGAATTTTGAAGAGGCTCCCCAGTAAAAATATGTTGTCTGGTTGTCCTCGTTATCCGTAAAAATAAAAGCCTTAGAAAGTTTCTCGGCCTCAAGCCTGTAAAGGCGAGAAAGGTCAACACCTGCATTTTTAAGCAGGGTCTCGTATTCTGAACTTGCAAAATCCAGGCCCACAGGAGAAATTAACTGGCTCTTTCCCCCGAGCCTTGCGATAGCAATTGCAATATTTGCAGCTCCGCCCCCAGGATATTCCTCATAGTCAAGTACAGGAGAAGATTCATTTTTCCCTGCTAATTTTTCAACTTTTACAATATAATCAAGGGCTGTATGCCCTACAACGGAAATGACTCTGTCCATGTAATTATCCTCATTCGATTAGGTTGGAGAGCATAGAAGGCCTGGGAAACTGTTCAGGTATAGGTATTAAAAGGGTTCTGAAGACCAGTAGTTTAGGGCTATCTTTTAGCAAATATTCCCACAGCTCCGATTCTATAGTTTTTTAATTTCTCATTTTTAAGGGGAAAAGCTATCTGTAATGCATTTTTTGCTATTTTCAGGGTTTATCAAGTTTTTGAAAAAAAAGTTAATATTTACTTGATTTTCCTTTTTGCTGCTCACTTTTTTCTCCAGATCTCTCAAATTCGGTAACTTCAATAACTGTTAACGGAATATCCCTGAGGGACTTCCCTATTACGGATTTTGCAATTCTCTCAGCATGTTCTGCAGATTCGGCATCAAAAACCTTCATTTCGAAAATAAGTCCTACAAGTGCAGTATTTGCTGCTATAAAAACACTGCTGAAAGGCTCGCCACATGCAGGGCAGGCAGTTGTTCCTACATCTACTTCCACAAAATCGAGTTTAGGGTTTAAACGCTTTCCAGCTTCAGATATCGCTACCCCAATTGCGTCATCTGCCGTCTTTACATCTCTAACCAACCAAGCTGCTTCAAGTACTACATGAAAGTTCTTCATTATTATCCACCGCGATAATTCAATTACGTTTTTAATAATCCTTGTCAAGGAAAGTTCTATAGAATCTAAAGAACGAAGTAAAGTATATAAATTGTTTCCAGTTATTAGATAGCGTTCCATAGAACTTAAGTAATATAAGTCAACTTTTTGAATTAATTATAAACTTTAACTGTTATATTAACTATTATATTTTCTATTATGTAACTTCTTTTGTATAAGTCTCAATAAATACTTATCCGGCTTTATCTCTAATTAGAGCTTATTTCGTTTTTTAATCTACAGGTCTATTTTCTTTTTCACTTCCTTGTTTCTGTCTCTTAGTTTTGTCTTTTGGGAGATATTTATTAGAATATTTTATTATATGGTAAAGAGGGTTTCGTCATCAACCAGGAAGACACCAAGTTTTGCGCCCGCATCTAACCATGCATGCCCATAACTAAAAGAGGCAAGGGCATTTACAGGATCTTCATTCTTCAGGAAATAAATCCCATCTTTATAGTAAGCTTCTGCCATTGTGCGATAATCCTCTGCAACAGAATACATGTGGGACCCGGGTATAGGTGAAAATTTCGCTTTTTCAAGAGCTCTTTTTAACATGTCTTCGTATTTTTTGACCTTTTCATTTAAATCGGCAGGCATTATATCCCTCTCAAAAAAATTTGCAGCTTATTTTTATTTATTCTTTTTCTGATTCCTGAATAAGCTGAATCGGACCATTTGCAAGCACAACAAGGGCTTCGGCTTCAAGGAAATGTAGTTTTCCCGGGATTACAAGAATCTGAAGGGGCTCTCCAAAATTGAAATTTACCAGTTTTTCAATATAATCAGCTTTTACCAGAGGAAGTTCTGAGCCTGCCCTGGCTATCCCAACCGCTACAATCCGGGATATGAGCCCTTCTCCTTTCTTTTCCTCAAGCTCAAGAAGAAGTTTAAGGGCAGTATTTACTGTCATATACCCTTTCTCTTTGTCTATATCAAGAAAAATAAGAGTATGCAGGCCCATTGAAAAGTTTTGTTTTATAATGTCATAAGGAGTCTCGGAAATTACTCTGGTACCTCGTCGGCTTTCGTAAGGATGGGGGATGCTTGCGGCTTTTCCAAAACGGTAATTCTGAAGGCCTGTAAGCCCTGAGACAGCCGAGGCAATAGAGGCTCCATGAATAAGTCGAGTTTCTATCCCCATTCTTTGAGCCCTCAGGCGCAGATCTACATGAGTAGTAGAAACCATTGTGTCTCCACCAGTCAGAAAAGCTATATTTTTATCTTTTGCCTGGTCGATCCAGGTTGGATTTTGTTCCACATCTTCTCTGGAGAGCAAAATAACTTTTTTTGCATAAAGATTTTCCATTCGTTTTAGGTTTGTCCCCATGAGACAGGAAGTATAAAATTCTGCATAAACAAGATCGGATTCTTTGATAGCCTCAAGTCCTTTTAAAGAAATGTCGTTCTCATCAAAAAGACCGAGCCCTATGAATGTGAGCATAACCCGCATTTGGAGCTTATTGCCTTAAAGCTTTTTGTCAGGGCTATTCAGATGATATTTCAATGTGGTTTTAAGAATGTATGCATACGCTCAACCTATTTATATTTGGAAATTAATAATACAAATGAGCTTACGATCGTAGTTTTTTAAAGGTGGTCTTATTATGGTTAAAGTTACCCTTATACATGCGAGTTGGTGTACTGTTTGCCCAGCAGCTCGCAGGTTCTGGCATGATCTAAAATCTGAATATGATTTTGAGTATGAGGAAATTGACGTTCAAACTTCTGAAGGTCAGGCTTTGATAGACAAATACGGCATAGTCGGGGTTCCAACAACTATTATTGACGGAGAGGTAGCTTTTACCGGCCTTCCTAAAAAACCTGATGCCATCGCCCGCATTTCCTGAACTTATTTTAGAATATCTCTTGGTTACTTTGTGGATGCGAAAATATGTATGATCTGATAATTGTGGGAGGGGGGCCTGGAGGGCTAGCCGCTGGAATTTATGCTGTGCGTTCAGGGTTAGACATCCTTGTTCTTGAAAGAAGCGAAATTAGCGGCCAGATTGCTATGGCTGATCTTGTAGAGAACTATCCTGGTTTTAAAGCTATATCAGGGATTGAATTAATGGAAAATTTCAAAAATCATGCTCAGGAGACCGGAGTGAAAACAGAAATAGCTCAGGTTTTCTCTGTTCGTTCAGATGGGGCAAGAAAAATAGTCTCAACGGACAATGGAGAATTCGAGTCAAAAACTGTTATAATTGCCACTGGAGCGAACCCTAAAAATCTGGATGTGCCCGGGGAAAAAGAATTAATTAGCAAAGGGGTTTCATATTGCGCTATTTGTGATGGGCCTTTTTTCAAGAATAAAACAGTTGTAGTGATAGGGGGCGGCAACTCAGCAGTTACGGATGCTGTTCATCTCTCAAAAATAGCAAGGAAATTATATCTCGTGCATAGAAGGGACCAGTTGAGAGCAACGAAATGTCTCCAGGACCGAGTTTTTGCAGTCCCGAATATTGAATTTATTTTTAATTCAGCCGTGGAAGAGATTATAGGGAGCGGTGGAGAAATTAAAAGAGTTGAAAAAATAATCCTTAAGAATCTTGAAAATGGAGAAACCAGGGAATTGGCTGTAGATGGGATTTTTATCTATGTTGGAATTCATCCCAATACTGAGATAGTTAATGTAGAAAAGAATAAAGATGGTTTTATCAAAACAAATGAGAAACTTGAGACCTCAGAAGAAGGAATTTATGCCGTTGGAGATTGCCGGGATACCACTTTCTGGCAGGTTGTAGGCGCTGTCAGAGACGGGGCCCTTGCGGCAACTTCTGCGTATGAATATATCCAGAAGCTTAAAGAGCAAACAATTCCTGCCGAAGATCTCAAAGAACAAGCTACCTAAGGATACGTTAATTATACTGTTTGAATTTAGTTAGCCAGCCTGGAAAGAAAATCCAAGATTATAAAAGCCTGGAAGAAGGAAAAGGAGAGTCCATTCCTATCCCGTATCCCAGCTTTTTTCCGGAATTACTCCAGCATCTGGTTTATTCTATTATAGAAATCTATTATTAGCCTGGTTGCCTCGCTGTCCATATTTAACTGGAAAGTTCTGATTTGTTTCCCAAGAGGCTTTTCTATTACGATTCCTGAAGCTATCAGAGGTGTAATCACTCTAGATACGCTGGAGTGAGATAGCCCGGTTTCTTCAGCTATGCCTGATAAATAGGTTGACTCGTTCTGGTGTTCGATCAAGTTCTTAAGCACTGTCATTTGTGCAGTTTTTCCGAAGATTTTTTCCAGTGGATCCATTGTTATCATCTCAGAGGTGGCTGTTCTCCGTAAGTGATTTTTATTTCCAATATTAACTTGTTATTTCTGGTTATAAACTTATCTGCCGATTGCTTAGGCTAGGCGATCCATATGAAATCTTCTAAATATTTGGGACTTCTGCATTATTTATAATGTATAGAAATTAAGATACTGTAAGTTCCTAAATATCTTAGAAATGTTTAATACCTAAGAAAATCTATACTGTATTGAGGTGGAGGGTAATGTATGAAATAAATCTTGATCATGAGATTTTAAAAATAATTGAAATGCAGCCTGATATAAAAGAACAAGATATTGCTTCTAAACTTTCAGTCTCAGAAGAAATTATAAAGGCCCGTATCCGAAATTTGAAAGATACGAGGGAAAAGATCCTGATTATGGGAGACGGGCATAGTATCCATGATAATATCAAAACTACACTTGAGGCTGAGAATTATAATGTGGTAAAGGCTTCTGCAGGATTTTCTGCGCTTGAGGCGGTAAGGTCCGAAAAGCCGGATGTTGTTTTGCTGGATACAGGTCTTGCAGACGTTTATGGATTTCAGATCTGCAAACAACTTAAAACGAGTTCGAGATACTGGTGGATTCCAGTAGTAATGCTCAGTGAAAAAGGCGGAGCACAGAATAGAATTGAAGCCTTTGAGTCTGGAGTTGATGATTATTTTACTCTACCTTGTAACTATCTAGAGTTAAAAGCAAGATTGCGAGTAATATTAAAGCGTACAAGAATGTAATTTATAATAATCGGGTTTCTCTTATGGAAAAAAATTCCCCATTTATCCTCACGAAATTCTTCAACTAAAATAAATTCTATCAACAGTAAGATTTCTATATAATTCTTATTTTTTATATCGGGGAATTTTTTCTTCAGAACTTTTTTCTCTATTTGTGTAGACAACCGATATATTAATTAATAATAAACATTTCAATTATTGCTTTTAATTATATTTTGAAACATTCACAAAATATTGTTTCAATATTAAACAAATTAAAAATTAAAAGCATCTATTATTTTTGCATCTTCGTTCCTTATTCTTGTTCTACTGTTTTTATTTCGAACTTAAAGTTATAAAAATTTCTGAATTCCAGAAACGAATCTCAAATTTCCCAATAAAGGAGTAATAAACTTTTATACTTTAATTTAAATCGTTGTTTTTTAAACAGATTTTTTTATGTTAGGGCAAAATAATTTAAAAAAAGAAAGACACTGCAGTTTATATTTATTCTTAATTTAATGTATTTTAACTAATAAAAGGATTTTTACCTAAAATGGGCTCTTTATGATCTAAAATTTCTATATTTATCAAAAATTATGAAAACTTTTTTTTTAAAAAATTATTGTGTATAATTATTTCAAAATCTTTAAAAAAGAATAAAACATAAAATATTATGCGTAACTACAAATCTGTCCTTGTTTTTTGAGGGGCTATATTCTAAGTTAACTGAAAGTCTAAAGCCACTTAAATTATTGGTAAAATGAGTTAAAGCGGAGAAGACGTAACCGAAAAAGGTGTGATAAGAATTATGACCTCGAATGAATGGTACAATAAGGGCCTTTCACTCCATGATATTAAAAGATTCGCAGAAGCTCTTGAGGCATACGATAAAGCTCTGGAGATTAATCCTGATAACGCAAAAATTCTGTTCAGCAAGGGGATGGCTCTGAAAAACTTACTGAGGTATGAGGAAGCCCTTGTGGTATTAGACAGGGCTGTTGAGATTAATTCTATAGATGCAAAAACCTGGTACTCTAAAGCTGAACTGCATATGGGCCTTATGGAGTATGAAAAAGCCCTGGATGCATACTCACGAGCGATTTCCTTAGCTCCTGAAAATCCAGACGTCTGGTACAGACGAGGGTTAGCATACAGGGAAATGAGGGCATATGAAGACTCTATGGATGATTATGAAAAAGCTATACGGCTTTATGAGAAAAATCAGGATATAGGCTCGATGAATGCAAGCGAATGGTGCAAAAAAGGAATGGGGCTCTGTAAAATAAAGAGTTATAAAGAAGCTGTTGATGCTTTTGATAGGGCACTTGAGTTAAACCCTGCAAACGGAAAAGCCCTTTACAACAAAGGAATCGCCCTGCGCTGGCTTGGAAATAATGAAGAGGCAAGTTCCTATATAGCAAGAGCAGTAGATGTTTTTGACAATAAAATTAAGGTAAATCCTGAAAATGCCAGGTTCTGGTACAATAAGGGTATTGCATTAAGAGATCTCGAGAAATATAAAGAAGCTCTAGAGGCTTTCGAAAAAGCAATTGATATAAATCCGAGTTTCACAAAAGCCTGGATTGGGAAAGGAATCGTATACGATCGGGTTAAAAAACACGAGAAAGCAATGGAAGCATATGAGAGAGCAGTCGATATAAACCCTGTATATTCCGACTTGCTTTAAATAAGCAAACAAATTCTCAAGAGCGCAATCCAGGGCTGGATAGAGCCGTTAGCCGGATTCCTCTAAGAATCCTCAGGCATAGCGGCAAAAATTTCTCTTTCTAAAGTATTTCCAAATTATTCGAATTTTTTGAATCTATATATTAGTTCCATATTTGAAGAACTGCAAAATTTTTGAATTTATAAGCTTTAATCTGTCAAATAGCGTATATAATTGTTCATATTATTTGTATTTTTAAATTTTGTTTTTCAGTCAATTTCTGTTAAGGGCTTTAATACACTCAAGTACATCGGAAAACATATCCAGTTTAAAGTCAAAGCACATATCTGTATTTCCTAAAGGCCTCCAATCCCCATATGAGGCATAAGCAGTTTTAAAACCTAGTTCTCTGGCAGGCATCATATCCCTTCGAATACTATCTCCTACAACCAGGCTTTCTTCAGGTTTAATCTCAAGGCTCTTGAGGGCAAAAAGGAAATGTGCTGGATCTGGCTTTTTCGTACCCGTTATGTCTGCCGCAACTACAAGATTGAAAAATTCCAGAAGCTTAACTTTTGAGAGCCTTGCAGAGGCGTGATAGTGGTTTGCATCTGTTATAATCCCCAGTTTAAAGTCGGATTCTTTCAATTTAATAAGAGTTTCTTTTACCCCTGGATAGAGTACAAGATTCTGGAGTTTTTCTCTTTCATAGATCCTGCAGCATTCCCCATAGCCTGCAGGTGTATAAAAATTTCTTTCCTGCATATAGTCTTTTATATTCTCATAATCTTCAAAACCATATATCCCTCTTAAAAAATAGTTAAAAAGCTCTGATGGACTTTGGGCAGATTTTCCATTTCCTATGTAGGATAGAATTTTCCTGCAGGCTTCAAGTTTTGCAGCCACAAAATCAAAAAGTGTATTATCCATATCAAAGAGAATTGCTTTTACAGGGCATGAGTAGACAGCTTCTCTTTTTTGTTTAATTTCCTTCATTCTCACCCTTTTTTAAATTTAATTGAGCCTTTTAGAGACTTTACTTGTTAGCTTGTAATTTTACTTCAAGTTTACTTACATGAATTATTTTATCTCAAAGTTATTTACTTTTAAGAATATTTTTAATCCTCAATAGGACAGGCTATAAAAGCCAAAAGGACAGATTATTGACCATAAAAGAACGATATATTTATTATACGATAAACACGGGCGCCTAAGAACCCGCAAGGTCTATTATGAAGGAGTATTAAAGAATAACTCAGAACAAGCTTGAATAAATAAGACGATACAAATGGGTGTATAAAAGAGGATGGGTAGTTTAGTATGAGTTCTGAAGAACAAAAGGACACAGGCTTCACAAATAGGGATGAAGAGGAAAAAACTGCAGAGAAGACAAGTTCAAAGGATTTGTATGTTATGAATGATTCGGGGGATCTGGGTAAACAGGAAGTTAGTAATGAAGTTCTTGCCGCCGAACTCAATGAATATGGACTTGAATTTCTCAGACTGGGCAAAATAGACGAAGCTATAGTAGCTTTTGATAAAGCAATAGAAAAAGATCCAGAGAATATCTATCTTTTAAATAATAAAGCTGCAGCCCTTGAAAGTCTGGGTAGATACGAAGAGGCTATTGCGCTATATCAGGCCGCTGTCAAAATTAGTGCTGATGACCCCGATCTCTGGAACAATATGGCTTTTTCTTTCTCCCAGGCCGGGCAGTACACAGAGGCTGTTAAGGCTTACGGCAAAGCCCTTGAGCTCAGGCCAGATTATCCCAATGCCTGGTATGGGAAAGCGCTGAATTTAAGTCAGGCAGGGGAGTATGAGCAGGCTATTGAAGCCTACGAAAAGGTCCTTGCAGAAAATCAAGATTATAAAGAAGCCTGGGTTGGGAAAGGCATAGCACTGGGACAAATGGGGAATTATGACGAGGCAATTCTTGCATATGATAAAGCCCTTGAGCTGGACCCTGATTACCTTGAGGCCTGGTATTATAAAGGCGTGGATCTCGACAGCCTGGGAAGCTACAGACAGGCTTTAAAAGCATACGAAAAAACAACAGAACTTGACCCAGAAAATGATGATGCATGGAATAATATGGGGATAGACCTCGAAAATCTCGAACAGTATGATGAGGCAATTAAGGCTTTTGATAAAGCCATCGAGATAAATGCTGAAAACGCAGATGTCTGGTATAACAAAGGTTTTACGCTCAGCCAGTTGCAGAGATTTGAGGAAGCTGTTGAAGCTTATAGAAAAGCTACAGAAATAGATCCGGAATACTTTGAAGCCTACTCAAGCCTGGGTTTTGTACTTGCCCAGCTTAAACGCTTTGAAGAAGCTCTTGAAGTTTATGAAAGAACCCTTAAACTTGATTCTCAAGCTGCAGATTCATGGTTTGGAAAAGCTATTTGCTTAAGCTATCTTGGAAAGGAAGAAGAAGCTGAAGAAGCATACAGGAAAGCTGTAGAAATAGATCCTAGATATGCAGACATCGGTGGAGATGTCCAATAAATAGGGGATTCTCCGAATTGTTATTTTCATTCCGGTTTCAAGATAATATCCGGAAAATATTGAAATAATGGTGCTAAAGCCTTGAGAACAAAATCTTCTCAGGGCTTTAGAGCGGCTAATTTTTTTGCGTATTAATGCAAACTTACACTCCAATTTCTATGATTTTTTGGATAAGCTGAAAAATTCAGGTTTATTTTTAAATACTGATTTTCGTAAGACTAAGATTTAATTAAGTTCTTAACTATTTTATTCCATTCGAATACCCCGCAGCTTGCTGCGGGGATGGAAACTTCCTCGAAAACCGTTCTCAAATATAACTAATTTATACTCCTAATTACATTTTTTTGTTTAGATGGAATTAAAACATGCAAATCATTGCGTCTATAAGATTCGA
>CAZFNE010000014.1:0-24381 GCA_964520335.1 uncultured Methanosarcinales archaeon
TTAATTGGAACAAGAAAGTATTTTCTAAAAATATCAGGAAATTGTAAAATTGGATTGCTTTTCAGGTACTCTCCTGAAACTACAAAATTCACATTTTTTACTTTAAGACAAACCCTATAAAAAACATTAGAACTGAATTGGAACAAATTTAGAAAAAATATTTTGATGAATAAATCTTATTCAATGAATCATGGGTGAAAAGTTTAATTTAAATATTTAAGTAACAACTTAGGTCAAATTTTTTTGCTTTATTAGAAAGAACCCCTTTAATAGAAAAAAATTACTTAGTCTAGAATATTTATATGAGAAATTTTTATCTGCAGAAATTATTGGTCCATAGTTTCTCTAATTTAAAGTTGCGATAGCGCGAACGTACCCCTCAGCTTGCTGCGTGGTATTCTAATAAATTAAGAGCAGCCGCACTATTTCTGGGTGGCTGCAGAGAAAAATAAATTTAAAACCTCACTAATGTTTTGAAGCCGCCGTAAGCTACACGTTTAAAATCAAACTGTTTGAAACCGGAATCCATCATTTCTTTAATCCTTGGATCATTCATAATCTTCTCATTTATGCTGTCTCTTTGCTCTTTTGATTCGTAGACAATCCATGAAAAAATCACTGTTTCATCTTCTGAGGTCCCGGCTACTTTCTTAAAGGACAACATATCTTCAATATCCAAGTCATCCCCAACACATTCGTAATATTCTAAGGCACCGAATTCTTTCCATATTTTTCCAGCTTTTTGAGCCATTTCTCTGTATTTATTTACTTTATCTTTGGGTAAAGGAATTAAAAATCCATCCACATATCGTTCCATATTTTCCATACTTTTCATGCCTCCTCTTCTTGTTACCTTATATTCCTCTCTTTTTTATTATCTGATTCTTTATTATTCAATAGCTGCGTTTTAACCCCTGTAAAAAGAGTATATACAAGTCACTAATAAGATTTTACTCTGTACCATATGACTATGCTTTATTTTATATTCAAGTTATTATTTTAATATGCCCGCAACTATTCTGCGTACTTAGAATCAGTATATAAGTGAGAATTTGGAATTTCCTGAGAAGTTGAAGCCGTATAAAAAGGAATTGGAATTTGGGGGGTAAAAGGAAGAGATATTTTCAACTCAGTTAGTAAAAACCAAAAAGCTATCAGACAAATAGCGCTAAAAATTTGAAAAATTTCTTTTCTAGCTTTAAATTATATGAAAAAAATATTAAATAAAAATATTAAATAAAAGTATTAAATCAGTATGTAAATAAGTATATTAAATAATTACATTAATACTTATTCAATGTCTCCAGAGTTTGCTGAAAATATTGGTTCATTATTTTAACATACATTCCTTTTGGTAGAAGCGCACAGCCAACGATTTCAAAAGTTTTCTGGGATATTATTTTGTTCTTTTGCAAGCTGACGTCCTACCTCATTAACTGCTTTAAAATATATCACTTATTGGGGTACCCAGCTGCAGCATAAACGGCAATGTTACGCTAAGGGCGCAGAAGTGCTCCTGTAAATTCAGCTGATGCATTCTTGCAAAGGGCTTTCATAAAAACAATCAAAGGATCAAAATTTTCTATTCCCATTAACCACAATTCGAAACCAGCACAAATTTGCGAGCCTTAATACTTTCCCGCAAAGGATGGGGCAGTGTTAACCTCGCAATTCGAATAATGATTGTAAACCAGGGATTATCATATCAATCAGGTTTTTCATCGAACCTGTAATTCCATCTGCAAAAACTGGGCTAGAAACACAATAACATCTGCCTCGGCAATCTTGAGATATAACATTTTCATATCGTCATTTTTGATAACATTCATCCGGGGTTTTTTAACCAGCAGTTAAATTCGCCTGTGAGGGGATTAATATTTAGTTTCCTTATGTAGAAAAGTTCCATTTCTACTGCTGCCTCTCTCATTCCCTCAAGAAAAGGATTCAATATTAAGGCTTTATTGCCTTTATCCATTTGCGGAATGGAATTTATTTTAAAACTTCCATATGTAATTCCCCCAATGTACTTCTACCACCCCGAAGCTTGCAAGAAATTGGCTGATTTTGAGCATCAAAAGGCAGCTTTTTTAAGCTAATGTTTTACAAACTAAATTTTCGGATCTTGCTAAAATAAAGTAAGCTATGTTAAAAAGCTCTATTGAAATAATACATTGAATCACGATTACGTCAAAGAATAAAGATTTATTTGCGAATTATTCAGGTAATTTGATACTATAAAAATGCTCTGCGAACTATGTAATTGTGTAAATCACGGGTTTTGCTTTCTTTTAGATGATTCTTAATAGATTAGACAAGCCTGAAAACAATAAAAGATTCTCAATAGAAATACAAATCAAAAGAGGATTCAACTTTTATTCATATAAATATTATAATGCTATAGAGATATTACTAATGAAGTTAATCAAAAGTACCTGAAAAAACCTGAAAAGAAGCCAGAAAGCTAAAAGAAGATTTCAAATTTATTTATTCTAAAATTATGATTATAGACTTAAAAAATGTGAGTCCGCTTGAGCAAAGCGAATCTCGTGAAGATGCGCTTGAAATGAAATTTCCAAAAAAAAGAAAATTTTCAGTAATTCCGAATCAAAATTCGGGCTTAGTATCTGCGGTTCTCTCTGGGTGTCCTGTGGTTAGGGAGACAGTCTCTGCAGTAAACCGGTCTTTCTGGGTCGGGCTTGAAAGGCACTTCTGTCTCAACATTACAGTCAGAACAGGTTGCTTTGTGCATTTCCCTTGGAGCGCCGAAATTAGAATTTCCTCTGAAATTTCTGTCATTAAAAGCCATATTTTGTTCACCTTTTGTTTATTTTTTTCTTGATTTTTTAAAAATATAAGATTGTATAGAACTCTTTGTTTAAAAACAGAAACTGGTTTTTAACAACAGATGATTATACGTCTCTTTATCTTCAATACAGGTGAGTGGCAGTTAAAATATATAAACGTTCCTGTAAAGGAAAATTACTTTCAAGATTCCTTATAAAGAGATATTCTTTACATAGTAACTAATTATCTATTTGAGCTAATAAAGGGCCCAAAATATTAAATAAAACAAACAAAAATATTTAAAAAAGGAATTTTATTTGAAAAAGGAAATTCTGGGAGAATTCTAATGGATGAAGAAATTGTATACTCAGTTATAATCTATTTTATTTAAATAGAAATAACTCTGGGTTTTCTTTAGTACCTGCAATTAGGTATTTGGAAATTCTCTAAAAAACAATAAACTTACTTACATTTTTGGCAATAGTTATAGTAAATGTAAAAAAGAAACTAAAAGAAAAAAAATTATAAACTGATTAATCATGTTTGCTTAAAAAATTAAATAAGTAAGTTGATGCAAACCGAGTAAAGATAAAATTTAATACCTATCTTCTCTGGGTTTCCTGTGTTTTGGCAGACACTCTCTACAATATACCGGCCTTTCTGGATCTGGCTTGAAAGGCACTTCAGTTTCAGCCCCGCAGTCAGAACACTTTGTTTTGTGCATTTCCCTGGGGCCACTGTCTCCGCCTCGGAATCCGCCACGGCTATTATCCCTATATCCGCGGCCAGAATCTCTGTTTCCTCTGTTTGAATCTCTTCCCTTGTAAGAACTTCCTCTGTCATTAAAAGCCATCTTTGTTTCGCCTTTGTTTGGTTCTTTATATATTATTGAAAAATAAGACTGTATAGGACCCTTTAGTTAAAAACATTAATTGGTTTTTAACAACAGATTGTTATACATCTTCTTATTTTTAATATAAATTGTTTCTAAAATATATAAATTTGTCTATAGATCAATTCTTTTCAGATTGAAAATAATCTTTTTTGAAAATAATTAAAGTGATATCCTTCTAAAAGTAGGAAATTAGAAGAGATAAATCGAAGAAATGAATAATTTTAAGGAAAATAGCATAAACATATCAAATACCCATATATAAAAAATATACAAGTTTATTAACTCAGGCTTTTTATATTGTTAATATTATCCTGATCTCTTTTATATAATTAATTAAAACGAATTTTTAATATTAAATTCTTTAAAATTAAAACCAAAGATGAAAATATTTCTGCGAAAAATTAGAATTAGTATTTATCTATTCATATAATCACAAGGCCTCGTAATATTATTTAATAATTTGGCAATATAAAATAGAAACTGATTTAAATTATGAAATTATTGAAGAAATAGGATTTCATAATAGTTCAAAATATTTATTAAAAAATATGTATCTGTTGATTTAAAAAATCAGGAGTCTTAAGGCCAGGGCTGTCAGAAATCTGATTTAGATTTACCTTCTAAATATTGAGCAGTTGCTGCTAGCTCTAATACAGATTATAATTAGGATTTCTCGAGGATTAAAATCGTTAATTTTAGTATCAAATTTTAAAACCAAACTTGTTGGACTCATTGCGTAAAGGAAGTCATAGATGAAATATATATTCAAATTCTGCAATTTGCCTGATGACAAATCAAAGTTAAAAATAATAAACGAAGCTGCAGGTCGTTTACACTATAAACTTGAAAAGCTTGATGTAAAAGCTTTAAATATCTCAGATTATAACAAAAAATATTTTGCCTCGAGATTAAAGGAGCTAAAATCTAATTTACAAAAGTATGCATACATACTTTTGTGGGCAACTGCAGGAATCAACGTCCCCCCAAGCAAATTCGTTTTTCTAGATTACGGGGGAGGCTGCGGCGTATTATCCCTCCTTGCAAAGGAGTGCGGCATTGGAACGGTTATTTACAATGATATCTATGATGTTTCTGCTAGAGATGCCGAAACAATTGCAAAAGCAATCGGTGATCAAGCTGATTATTATGTCCCGGGAGATATCGATGAAGTAATCGACTTTTTAAAGGAAAGGTCTATTAGCTGTAACGCGATAGCCAACTATGATGTTATAGAACACATATATGATATTGAGGAGTTTTTGAGAAAAATTTCTTTAATTTCAGACCATAATTTGAGAGTATTTCTATCCTCCGGTGCAAATCCTCATAACCCTTTAATCAGAAGGAAGCTTGCTAAAAACCATTTAAAATGTGAGTTCTTGGACAGGGAAGAGGTTTTTGGGAGAAAAGAAAGAGATCCTTTAATATCATATTACAAAATCCGAAAAGAAATTATAAAAAGCCTAAATCCCGATCTTTCTGAAGACCAAATTTCGTATCTGAGTTCAGTTACCAGAGGATTGATTAAATCGGACATCAAAAAAGCAGTTGATGAATATTTGGGAAGAGGAACTGTTACTTTACAACAAAAGTATCCCCAATATCCCACAAACACCTGTGACCCTTATACGGGGAACTGGGCTGAACATTTAATGGATATAAATCAGTTGCGGAATGTCCTGCAGAATCAGGATTTTCAAGCTTATGTTTTATGTGGATATTATGGAGATTCGAATATTCTGGTAAAACGCCTAGCAACTCAAGTATTAAATCTTTGGATCAAAAAATCAGGAAAGTACGGATTAGTGTTCTCTCCTTTTTTCACTCTTTATGCAAATAGGTTTTCATCAGCAGATAATTCTAAAAATTAGATAAAACTCCCCATGGTAGCATTTGACCCATAGCATTTGTTTTCTGCTTAAGTTAATGTCAAAAGTGCAATTTTTCCCATTTTTTGCTTAGGTCCCAGAATTTCGTTCCCAATCTAAAATCTTTGGTATATTTATGGTTTATTGTATTATATATGTGGAAATTTGGGGTAGAATTAATTTATTTCAGGAAAATATTAAGTAAAATTTAAATTTTTTGCTAAATAAAAAATATCATAAACACACAGATTATATTAAATTTATACTCATTTTGAATGGATTAATATGTACTGGGACGAAGCATATAAGGGGACACTACCATGGGATATTGGGCATCCGCAGCCCGCATTTGAAGCTCTGGTAAAAAACGGAGAAATAAAACCTGGAAAGGTTCTGGATATCGGATGCGGCCGGGGAGAAAATACAATTATGTTAGCTATAAATGGCTGTGAAGTTACAGGTATAGATCTAGCCAGCAATGCCATTTCCGATGCAAAAGCAAAGGCTTTGGAAAGGCATGTTAAGGCAAATTTTCTTGTGGGAAATGTGCTGCAGATGGATAAACTGTTCCCAGAAGAAGAATTCGTTACTGTCATTGATTCCGGCCTTTTTCATGCAATGTCCGATGAAGAACGCCCGGTTTTTGCAGAGCAGGTACAAAGAGTATTAAAAAAAGGAGGCAAATATTTCATACTCTGTTTTTCTGATAAGGAACCGACAGGTCCTGGCCCCAGGAGGGTTTCAAAAAAAGAAATAGAGCAGACTTTTGGATTTCTTTTCAAAATTATCTATATAAAGGAATCAGCTTTTGAATCTTTGTTCGGATCTGGCAGAAGAGAAGCTTACCTTTTATCGGCTGTTAAAGTATAAAAGTTAAATAAAGATCTTGAGAGCATTTTGAGAGTATCATAAAATTGCCTTAGTATGTTTTTATCTAACTCTTGCCTGAAACATATCGGAAAATCTGATAAAAGACTATATTTATTCGTGTTCTTTTATCTGTTCTAATAGAGCAGAAACAAGATTCTGCTGGCTCATAAAATGTTTCTTGAACCGAAAAAAAATCTCGGCATTATCGTCTGAGGGCAAATGTTCGCTCATCTCAATAGACTTTCTTATATATTCTGATTTCTCATCAAATACTCCCAGCTTTTCTGGATTAAATTCTTCAACAAGGTTTCTAGCAGGTGAGGTCCAGGCTAAATATCTTCTAAAAAGTTCATCCTGTTCGAGGAATTGCTCATGGGTTAATTTGAACCATCTGTAATGCAAAGGGTCAGGTTCACCTTTATAGGGATTTGCATTAACCATATCAGAGTCGTAATCCCACATTTTAGGCAGGTCAGATACAGTAAAAGGCCCCATGGCAAGGAAAGGAGCAAATTGAATAGGCACTGAATAAAAGAATTCCCGCAAATCCTCAAGTAAAGATCTGGATTCAGAAATTAAAGCTTTTATTTGCTCTTTTTTTTCATGGATCATTGTATTTTCCTCCTCTTAAATACAGGGTTTTAATTGCTTATTCTGGTAACCTGTACCCAGAATTATCTGAAATTTACTATAATTTTTCATTTTTGGGTTCTTAGGCCGTGAACTCTTAACTTATCAGGCTTTACATGTCCCATCACATTTAATACAGTTACTGGATCCATCTCTCCAGCATAATGGATATTTTTCCCAATCTTTTTTGCCCTCAACTTATTCCCAGGCTCCTCCTGTGCCTTCACAATTCTGCATTTTCCTTTTCCATTTCCCCATCAATTACGACATACGTTGCTCAGTATTTTTCCCCGGACTTTTTGCTGAAATATTTATTTGTTTTTCTTTGTTGTTTATTTATCTTTTACTTTGCTGCTTATCGGGATAAACTACAATATATTTTAGTTCCTATATAAATGTTAAAAATCAAATCGTTTCTAGGGACTACATATTCTTTTAAAATTGAGGAAACTCGTATAAACTAGTATAAGACGTATAAATTTGATTTTTTAATTATAATGTTCAAATTATAATGTGATTTTAAGAAATATCTTTTATAGCACCCTAATTTTTTAGTCAGGAGAAATATTTAGAGAAAAAACATTTATCATGGCTCAAGATATATTAAGATGGAGATATGAATACCAGTTACGTTGATCAGAATTGGACCGATGATTTATTGGCAAAAGACAAACGCATCAGGTTTCCTCCAGGTTCATATCAGGTCCTGCATGACGGGGTCTGTTATAAGATAGACCCTGAAGGTGATGCCGTGAAAATGACTCAAAGGCTTAATCCAAAATATGGGCCTGAGAGTAAGAAAGAGGCTACAACTCTGTTTAATAAAATCGGAGCGGAAGAGGTTCGTAAAAAAGCCAGCTTATTCTCAAAACTTCTTTTTATTTCCGTGGTAACTTTTCTGGTTCTGGCAGCCTTCCAGATTATTTTCTCAACAAGATCCGAATTCTTTTTATCATGGGGAAGATTTGCAACCCTGGTTCTTGAGATAGCCTTCCTCTATAAATTCGGATATTATAATGCAATGCTGAATTATTACAGGGATTCCCACTGTGAAAAGTGCGGAAAGTATTTTGTTTTTGAAGAGTTCAAACTCCCTCTTGTAAAAGAGGAAAGCAGAGCTGATAATTATACCAAAACGGTGACCAAACACTGGAGATGCAAAAACTGCGGACATGAAGATATAAGGGTTGAAGTACAGCCGGTAAAACATCAGCACAAAGAAAAAACCCTGCATGAAAAAGAAGACACCTGTGAGGAATGCGGGAAAAAACATGCAATGGAAGAATACCGAAATGTTGATGTGCTGTATTATATTGCCAGGAAAACTGTAAGGTATCTTAAGTGCAAACACTGTGGGTATCGGGAAATCAGGCTCAAAGTAAAGTTCGGCTGGTGAGGTTTATAGCTAATAACTTCCAGCTTATATTTTCCAGCCTATAACCTACATACATTTTTTTGTCAAGCCTATATTTTTATCAAGCTTGTACAATCATCAAGCTGATAGATCTTATAATCTCTAATTTTAATCTCTAATTTCTTAATTATTTTTGAGCTCCTTTATTTTAAACTCCTTTATTTTAAACTCCTTTAAAATAATGCCCGGTTGTATACTCAATTCCTTTTGCGCTTAGTTTTGCTTCTCTTCCTGTAAGAGCTTTCTTATAAGCCTCAACTGTTTCTTTTATCTCTTTATTGCTGCTTAAAGAGAGATCCAGCCTGATTACATCTATTCCATATGTTTGCAGATTTTTAACATATTTCAGCATATCAAGCACTTTCGAATTGAAAATAAGAGTACGTGTGCCCAGGCGTTTTACAGGGAATTCAGAGCCTTCCTGGTCTACAAGGAGAACTTCGTCGCTCTCTTTTCTTACAAAACGCCTCTCTATGAGGGGTTTTACAAGGTCATTTTCCGTAATAAGCATTAACTCCCTGCCGTGAGCGAAAATTTCAATCTGCCCGGAACTGCTTGAAATCTTAAGAGATTCAGAAATATTCTTAATTTCACTCAGGTTAAGTTCACTTGAGAGGGTTATTCTATAGGCTCCCGCCTGAAAAAAAGTAGTGGCTGTAAGAGCATTGAAAATATTGAATTCTTTTTGAACTGTGAATGGAATCGAAAGCCTTTCTGCAAGCCAGGCTGCTCCAAACTCGGAGCAGGACACCCCAAATCCGGATTTCTTTATTTTTTCAAGCAGGGGTTTTAATTCTTCCAGCTCTCCATCATGATTTATCAGGGGAAGTTTAAAAATGAGTTCAATTTTTTCTGCTTTCAGAGCCTCAAGCTTCTCTGTATTTTCAGGAGAAATTAGTTCTTCAAAACCTGATACCGGAGTGTAGACAATGTCTGCGCCTGCCTGTGCAGCTTCAAAGAGAGACGGAATATTGTCAACTTCAACACTGAGCAGGAGCTCATTTGAGCCCGTTTTCATGGATTTTTCATCGTTACTGTGTTTCCTGGCAGTATTTAACTTTTCAAAATTTAATTTTTTAGAATTTAATTTTTTAGAATTTAATCTTTCAGAACCCAAGCCAAGGTCTAAGTCAGGCTCAGAAGAGGTTTCAGGCTCGGACTCAATCCTGATTTGGTTCTTATTTTCTCCTTTATTATCGGTTTCTGTACGACATGCTTCTCTGG
The DNA here is from genome assembly GCA_964520335.1 of uncultured Methanosarcinales archaeon. GTDB lineage: Archaea > Halobacteriota > Methanosarcinia > Methanosarcinales > Methanosarcinaceae > Methanosarcina. The sequence continues at coordinate 9,686 of CAZFNE010000014.1, forward strand.
TATACAGGTGGTTAAAATCCTCTAAAATTGGGTTTTTCTTATCCTTTTTATAACTTTTAAGGAGCTTTTCCAAAATAAGATCCACAGCCCTGCGCCTTGCGTTCTTTAATACCCCGACAGGGATAAAGATATTTTCGCCAGCATCAATAAGGATGTCTTCTGCTTCAAATGAAGTATCTCCAAGGCTTTCCATTGCCTTTCTAATCTGATCAACAGTAGTTGGGGCCTTTTCAGCAGCCTGTACAGTATATTCATCCTCGAATTCAAGGTTGAGAGTTTTCTCCCTGTTCTTTATATGGGGCAGGTCCGCATTTATCTCGATTTTGAAGCTTTCCCCGGTTTTTGCTTTTACTTTAAAGTGAACAGGGATTGTTTTTAATTTTGTTTTTTGCAAGGTATCCAGTAGCTGGGTATCTGTTGTGAGGTAGAGTTCATCGCCTCTCTGCACTGCCCTTCCTGTTTTCGAACTGATTTCAAGCCCTACCTTTTCTCCTTTTCTGGCACTTTTTACATGCTCTTCAGAAATAGTAACTATGCCGGTGACTGCAGAGCCGAGCATTCTCTCTCTGGTGAAAATACTTATTCCGTCTTTTACCTGAATATCCTGGTCCAGCCGAACTGTTAATTTTGTATTCCCTTTTGAACGTGAAATATCCAGCACCTTTCCAAGAAAAGCTCCGTAATTTGAGCTGTATTTAGGATGAGAAACACCTTTTTCTTCCAGAATGAAGCCCTTTGTAAAACCCCTGTAAAAGAGTTTTTCAAGTTCGGCCTCCCTTGCTTTAAGCTGGTCTTTCAAGGCCTCTTTTGCTGGGTTTTCCTCCTGGATGCAAATAGCTTCGACTGCAGCTTTATAAGCAGAAGCACTTGCGGTAACGTATTCTGGCTTTTTCATCCGGCCTTCAATTTTAAGGCTTTCGACCCCGGTTTTTACGATATCTTCAAGCCCCGTAAGAGTAGAAAGCTCGGCGCAGCTTATCGGGTATTTGCCCCCGATATTTCTTTCATCAATTTCCTTTCCGTTTACAAGAAAACTATAACGTCGCCGACAGGGCTGCGCACAGGCCCCTCTGTTTGCGCTCCTGTCATGCAAGAAGCTGCTGAAGAGACATTTACCTGAGTAGGAATAGCAGAGAGCCCCATGGACAAAAACTTCAATTCCCACTTTTGAATTGTCTACGATTTCCTTTACCTCGGCTGCTGTGAGTTCTCTTGAGACTATTACTCTGGTTGTCCCAAGCCCTGCAACAAAATCAACTCCAGCTTTATTATGGATGGTCATCTGGGTACTTGCATGCAGCTCAAGTTCGGGGTAGATTTCTTTTAAAAGCTGAAGAAGCCCTAAATCTTGCAGAATTATTGCATCAATACCTTTTGCATATGCTTCATCTACTATCTCAAGGGCATGCTGCAGTTCTTTTTGTTTAATCGGAATATTAAGGGCAAGATAGACAGAAACCCCGTGGGAATGAGCAAGATCAATAGCAGTTTCCAGGGTTTCAAGGGCAAAATTTTTTGCCCCCTGGCGGGCATTGAATTCGCCTACTCCAAGGTATACAGCGTCAGCTCCTCCTTTAATTGCCCCAAGAAGAGCTTCTTCGTCTCCTACAGGAGCCAGAATTTCAGGGGGATTGCATGTGAAATCGTTAGCAGACATATATATCAGGTTATTTTTGATAATTGAAATTTTGGAATATAATTCTGTACTTATAGACAGAAAGTTATAGCTTTTGACAAAGACTCAGATAGGGGATTTAGATAGAAGTTCAAGTGAAAACTTAACAGGACAAGACTATTAGCTCTTTATTTTTATTTTTTATTCTGGGTAAGCTATGCACGTAAACAATTTAAGGCTAATTGAATTAAACTAGATAAACTCGATTCACGCCATTTTTTATCTATTTTATTTATTATATAACCCAATTTTAAACCCAATTGCAGATTACCTGCTAAAGTAAAAAAGGGTGTAAATGTATAAATAATACTTTAATAATATTTGATGCATAGATTTAGAGCATTAATTTGCTCATCAGGCTGATTATCTGAATGAAATTCTACTTGCTTTGTTGCCTAAAAGCAGGATTCCCTATCTTGTTTGGTCGTGTCCAAAATGACTTTTGCTTGATTTTTCCTGAATCCACTTTTACCCCAGTTTAATTGATGAAGCTTTGTAAAACGAGTAATGCTGCGTAAGTACAGTATAAAAAAATACAAGAAACAGTGCAAGTATCATTCAGGATAATACAGGCTGATTATTCTGCAACAAAGCAATTATATTGTAAAGTTGTGCGTTTCTTAAGCTTCGTCAGGATGAAGTATGTCTCCAATATCATTTGAAAGGATTAGCCAGTGCTGGTTTAATTCCTCAAAAGTGAGTAAAATTGTAAAAAAATTGTTAGAAGAAAATAAAACTTTAAAGAACTATAATGCCCCTTGCTTTGAGAATACTCCACTCTTCGCGGTACACTCTCTTTTTGAGAGCAACTCTCGTATTGAAAAGAGCTGTCTTATCCAGAACACGTGGATCGAATTCTTTAATAAAATAATCATTCGGACTTTCTCATATCGGAAGAAACTAAAGACAAGGCTGCAGGCTACCGGAAAAAGAAATTTCCTGCTTTTGGAGGGGCCTGTATGGTAAGCAATGAAGAGATGAAGTCTGGAAATATTTTGAGCCTATTCTGGAAGTTTACATTCCCAACTGTTGTAGGTGTCCTTATTGCAGGTATGCAGGGAATAATTGACGGCTTTTTCATAGGTAATGCTGTGGGAAGCGAAGGGCTTGCAGGCATAACTCTTGCTTATCCGCCTTATCTGGCAATAATCGGGATAGGCATATTAATAGGAATAGGCGCATCGACTCTTGTAGCCCTGGAACTTGGAAAAGGAAATAAAAAAGGGGCCTTTACTGTTGTGCATAATGCTTTTCCTTTAAGTCTGCTTGCGGGAGCGATTTTCACAATAGGTGGACTAATTTTTTGCGAAACCTTCATAGGAATGCTTGGAACCTCCGGGCTTTCCCTTAGCCTTGCTCAGGAATACCTGAGGGTTATTTTCCTGGGTTCGGTTTTCATAATCCTTACTATTGCCCTTGAGCCTCTGGTAAGAAATGACGGAAGGCCAAAGCTCTGCACAAAAATAATGGTCGCCGGAGTAATTACAAACCTGGTGCTTGACTATCTTTTTGTAATGCATCTGAAGCTGGGAATGTCAGGCGCAGCCCTTGCAACAGTAATTTCCTTTGCTTTGCCTGCGCTGCTCTTCACATATTATCTCTTCAGCAAAGAAGCTAAAATAAGGCTCCAGCTCAGAGCGATAAAGCTGAAAATCAAACCCAGCTTCGAGATTCTTAGAGCCGGGCTTCCATCCTTTGTAATGCAGCTGTCCTTTGCCTTCGTACTTTTTGTACATAACTTCATGCTGCTTAAATACGGATCGGAGCTTGCAGTCTCAGCTTATGGAATAATAGGTTACACCCTTTCGATCTTCTATATGCTTTCCGAAGGAATAGCGCTTGGAATACAGCCGATAGTAGGTTTTAATTACGGGGCCGGGAGTTACAGGAGAGTTTCAGAAACCCTGAAATTGACAATGCTCTCATGTATTTTAATAGGAGCATTCGGGTTTTTGCTGGTCTGCCTTTTCCCAGAGCACATCGTAAAACTATTCAACCAGAATGACCCGAGACTTCTGGAAAATACTTTACAGGGGATGAACTTTATCAGGTTCTCTTTGCTGGTTGAAGGTATTGTACTGTTAGCATCCATTTATTACCAGTCAATAAACAGGGTCAGAGAGGCCCTTTTCATTAACCTCGGAAAGGTTTTCATTTTCCTGATTCCCTTGCTCTTTATCCTGCCTATGTTTTTCGGGCTAAATGGGGTATGGGCTGCAGCCCCGGCTACAGAGTACATTATGCTGGTAATAGTACTGACCATGCTTTCCAAAGAATTTAGATTACTTAAAAAGGAAAAGAAAACATTTAAAGCCATGAAAATAATTGAAAAAGAGAATTCAAAGCCTGCTCCTGTCAGGATTCTTAAAGGAAGTGAAATATAAAGCTAAAATAAAGTAAAAAAGAATATTCTACTCTTTTAATCGATAAAAATTGATTAACTTCCTTTATTTTTTACTTTTTTTCTTGCCATTTCTTGCCATTTCTCGCTTTTACTTTTTGCTTTTTCTTGCTTTTTTGCTTTTACTTTTTGTTTTTACTCTTTGCTTTTCAAGTTTCTATTTTTTTTAGATTTTTTCGATCTGTTATTGGTTTTAATACGATGCTTATAAATAATTTTAGACCAAATCGACAGATTTAACTAATAATAATAGGATATAGGTCTCCTATTGGTGGTAAAGTGAAATACATAATTGCGATGATAAGACCCGAAAAAATCGATGCTGTTAAAAAAGAGCTTCAGAAAGTTAATGTGAACGGCCTGACAGTTTCTTCCGTTTCTGGCTATGGAGCCCAGCGGGGCCATCTGGAGCTTGATAGGGCTAAAGCTAAAAAATACGAAGCAAACCTTCTTGAAAAAATTAAGATCGAAATTGCAGTTAATGATGATTTTTTAGAAACCACAATTGAAGCAATAGAAAAAGGATCAAGGGATAAAGACGGATATGTCGGAAGCGGCAAAATATTCGTATTACCGCTAGAGAATGTTATCCGAATTCGTACTAATGAGAAAGGAAGCGATGCTATCTGAAAACTGCTCAGGCTAAAAAGTAATTGTATAAACCAAAAAATAATGATTATTATATGTTATCATTTCGTGAGATTACCACGTAGTGTTGATCTTCTCCTTCCATACAGAAGAGCTCTTGACTTTGCAGGTGGACGGTGGGAAGAGGTGGCAATGTTGTTCAGTAACTTCAGGAGTTATAAGGGTTATCAGGGTTGTATTCTAAATCGGTTATTGAGAGATTAATATATTCCAGATCCCCTTCTTTCAAATTCCATACCCCAGCCCCTGTCTTGGGAAGTTTAAGCCCTTCGAATTCCCCATATTCGCGAATCGGAGTTGACCAGTTTTCCAAATCAAATTTGTTGTTCCCCATATCCCGATAACGCGGAGCTGTGAAATTTATCAATCTGCCTTCATTATCAAAATACATGGTTGCTGTTACACTTTTGCCCATATCACTTAATGTTACTCGGGATGAATTGTCGCCGATAGGTTCAAAAGAAATATTTTCCCCCAGAAAAGCCGATGGAAACCACATCATCTCATTAAGGTAACGCATCATCGCTCCCTGATCCATTTCCTTTCCTGCGGAATTCCCTATCGTGAACAATGAAAGGGCTTTCACCATAATGCTACCCGTGCCCTCCAGGTAATAGTCTCTTACTCTCACCAGCGGCAAGCCAAAAAATTTCATGTGTGCAGCCCATACGAATCCGGGTGGGTTTACGGAATAGTATTGTTTAGCCTCAAAATTCATCCAGGCTTGTTTTGCATCTTTTCGGATTTTGCCTGTCTGCTTTAGCCTGACAGTCTGGACTATGGGTTTACCGACTACTCCGGTATACAAAAGATATCTTTTCACCGGAGCTGGAAATTTCTGAAGCATAGCTTCAGTAACGATAACCTGTTTTTGCTTCCGGGGCTGCTGAGGTTGCGTGAAAATTTTATCAATTTCATTTCTCAGGCCAGAAGTTATTAAAAGTATGTTGGATGTAATTTGTTTTAGCATATCTGAATCTTTTTGTATTTCGCTCTTCATAGAATAAAGAACCGGTTGCTTAAATCAGGATTAGCTTAAATTTAAATTCCCTGGACAAACCTCAATAAATTAAGAACTGACAATATCTGGAGGCCCGGTCTCTTTTCAAACTGGTCATTTACAATACTTATTCAGGAATCGATTCCTAAAAATAAATTCTCGAAAAGCCCTTAAATACAGTTTACTGGCCCTTTTAATAAATTTCTTTAATCCTTCCAACCTGACCATTTGTTAATTGTACTTTTATTCCGTGTGGATGAGTTGAAGAATTAGTTAAAATTCTTTTTACAACGCCTTGAGTGATTTTTCCTGTTCGCTGATCTTGTTTTAATACAATTCCCACACTCAGGCCTTCTTTTACATTTGATCTGATATTTCCGCTATTCATGGCAGAAAATAAATTTGGAATTATATAAATAAGTACGTTTAAAAGAATTTATCAAACAATCTATAACACACAAAAAGGAAGCAGAAGAAAACATAATAATTCATCCAGAGATCCCCCGCTCGACGTAGGAGAGCGGCTTTTCCAAAAAGAAGAAACAAAAAACCTGTCTTAAATTAGGGTGTACTGCGTAAAGAAGGTAAATTATTATGATTGAAGAAAAACAGAAAGACTCAGGTAGTCTGTTCTTGCAAAGGCTTTTTCTAGCGAACTGTGAAAACAGAGGCTGGAAGTACTAGAAGAGAAGGAATAGATTATGAAACGGCTGAGATCTTGCCTGAGAGAATATAAAGAGATAAACAAAAAAGGTAAAGGAACCACTTTAAGCACATTTCTGGATTAATATTTTTCTTTCAATTTTTAGGGAAAGCCGGCCTCCTTCGTTGGCCGGTGAGAGTGCCGGCTCAAGAAATTAAACTCGATGCAGTTACATCAATTAGAGTATTTGTTTCAATCATTCTATACGTTGAATAATCATTCATTATAGTGAATTATGCAAAAATCCAATAAACTGACTTAAAATAAAAGTTTCTTTTAATTTTTCAGATCTAACTAATTATTAAGATTAAACATTTCTGCATTTTTTCAATCCCATGTAAAATATAATTTCCGTCAACAGCATTATAACGATTATTTTATTTGTATTGACTTACATGAAGGCAGATTTCTGAGTAATTTTACTTGTTGGCCTCTTAACAACAGTACAGAGAATTTTAGCTCTTATTATTTATGACTACTATGCCAAAAAATACTGACATCAACATCTGACCACTGAGCCCATTATCCGATCCGATTAGTAAGATTGTTATCTGATTCTAGAAATGCGACCCCGGTGCCAGTTTATGTTTTAATCTTTTTAATAATCTGTTTTTTACTTATTTAAAGATACAATAAATTGTGATCTTAGCAAAATTCTTGCTGAACTCTTCAGGCAAAGGTTTTAGTGAGATTAGTTTATAATTATAATATGAAAATTATCAATTGGGGGATTGTGGCTAGCAGTGCTGGCAGTTTACTTCATTTTTCGGTTTGAAGAGATCGAAAAGTGCTCTGGCTGTGATTCTTCTTTAAAATAGAAAAAACCGACTTAGGGGGAGTATTATGCAATCAAGCACAAATGATAAAGTAGAAGGGGAATATCACAAGGCAAAAGGTAAGATCAAGGAAAAAACAGGTGAGTTGATTAACGACCCCAATATGGAAGCCGAAGGTGAGGCTGAAAATCTAGAAGGCAAAGTTCAGAAAAAAGAAGGTGAAATTAAAAAAGTGTTTGGCAAGTAAAATACTTTTTTAATAACTAAATTTCAGGGTTGGGGATTTTAAAGTTCCATGAGATGTATAATTAATGAGACATGTAATTAAGACGTTAATCAGTTATTTGATCCTGATGTTGGCATTTTAAATAGGCATTAATTCCCAACTCTGGCTAAATATTTTTTTAGATATTCCTCTCTCATTCCTGTCTTATTTGACTCCTGATTATTCAAGAAAAGGCTCAAGAGAGGAAAGAGCACTGGATTTTTCTTCTTCAGATTTAATCTCTGAAGCTAGTTTAAAAGCTTCGTTAAGGATTTCTTTTTTCCTGGGTTCATCCAGGTATGGAATAATAAACGAAAGGGCTTTAGGTCTGAGATCTTTATCCTTAAGCTTAAAAGCAAGGCCAAGGGCTTTTTCCAGAATTTCTTCCCTTTCTATCAGCTTCAGGTAGGGGACAAGTAAAGCATATGCCTGGACTGTTTGGTAGTTGGATTGAATTACAGACGCCAGTGCCAGAGCTTTTTCCAGGGGCTCTTCATTTTTCGAGCCGTAAAGATGGGGAAGCAGGGCAGAAAGGATCTGGAATTTCACATCCCCATATTTAAGGTAAAAAGCAGAATCAAAGATCTCTGCAATAAGTTCGGCTTTTCCTGGCCCCCTCAGATGCGGAGTAAGCGCAGAAAGGACTAAAGCCCTTTCAGCCTCGTCCTGAATAAAAGAAATCGAGTAAAGGGATCTTTTTATAAATTCGTTTTGGCCTGGGCCGGTAAAATAAGGAATTAACAGGGAGAGGAGCTGGGCCCTCAGATTCGCATACTGAATTTGGGAAGCAAAATCAAGTGCCTTTTCAAGGACTTCTTCTGTGCCTGGGCCGTCGACTTCGGAAATGAGGAATAAAAGGTTTTGAATTTTCTGAAACTCTCCCGGGCCCCTCAGATTCATCTGAGCAATTTTTGCCATCCGGATATCAATAGGAGTTTTTTCGCTTATAGTGCCCTGGTTAAGTTGAATATGGGTATAATTTACTCCGGGCTTATCAACCCTGAGATTTGCTTCCCTTGAAAAAGTATTGTCTGAAAAAGGATTTTCACCAGTCGAGAGTTCGGCGTTTTCCGAGTTTAAAGCCCTGGTTTTCTTTGCTATAAAGGCCTCAAGCAGCTTGGAGAATTCTTCAAAACTTTCGGCAGGAGAACTTTCTTTATTTCGAAGATCGAACTGATCTAGATTTAAGTCTCCAGCTCTTTTTGCTATAAAGGCTTCCAGTAAGCTGGAAAATTCGTCAAGTATTTTTCCCTTGTCAGTAGCGCTTTCTGTTTGCATATATAATGAGATTTCATCTGCTAATTCTGGATTTTTCTCAAAGATATTCAAAAGTTTCTGGATGAGAGCCTGCTTTACCTCAGGGTCGGATGGAGCAATAATGAGATCTGCTGCGGCTTCTTTCAAATCCTGGTCTTCTATCGAGGTTAATTTTTCCCATACTTCTTTCTTTATTTTCCAGTTCTGAACTCCCACTTTTATACCTGCTACCTCTTCCGCTTTTTTAGACCTGAAAACCAGACTTGGAATTACAGGTTCAAGAAAGTCTGCTACTTTTTGTGCCAATTGTTCAAAATCCAGGATTAATTGCCGCATTCTCTCATCCCACTCTTTATAAAATATTTTGTTTATTTTATGCTTTTTATTCTATGCTTTCTTTTGAATGCATAATTTATTTTGTTTTTACTCACACAAGGGTATTATAAATTATAAATTTCATTTATCCTTTTTTGAATACAGATTTATACTGATTTTTTAAAATATAACTTAAATATTTATTATTTATCTTAAAGGATCTAGAAATAAATTTAATTTTCCTACACAGAAATATAAATTTAATAAATGTAATGTAACATTTATAAATTTAAAAACTTTTCTAAGAGATATGGGTGGGAATAAGACTTATTGAGACAACTCAAAAAAGGGAAAGCTGCAAATTTGTAAGAATAGTAGGTAAGAAGTAAATAACCTGATTGACAGAATTTTCCTTAAGAGGATTAGATCTCTTTTATTTCTGTAGAGAGGTTTTCATAGAAGTGATAAAGTTCTTCTCCCCAGCGAAGAGCTTCTGGTTCAAAAGAGATCAGATCATTTATATGGTCATAAACCCCGTTTTTATAAAAGAGCCCAAGTGAGAGGAAACAATTTGTTACAGCGCAGGAAAGAAGCATTTCTTTATCATAAACATATATACGGGCATTTTCCAAGCCCAAGAATTTTGCAACTTCGGGCCTGAATTCCGTCCTCATCCTTTTAAAGACAGGTTCTGTTACAATAAGAGAGATATCAATTCCTTTTTCTGCAAAAAAAAGAAACATGCTGGGATATACAGGATGGATAAAGGGAGATATGCCTTTTACAAATTTAGATTTCGCAATATTTTCCGCAAACTCAGTATGAGAAGAAAACATACTGCTTTCGTCAAGGGGTTTTGCAAAAGTACTTCCTTTCAGATCGCTTATTCTATTTAAAAGATGAGTGGGAATGCCATCAAGCTTATGGCTGTTCCAGAATTCATACTTGTTTTCAAGGGTTTCTAAAGTATCAACAAGCGACTTCATTTTTTCTGCTATTGCCCTTCCTAATAGAGTGAGTTCGTATTTTTGATCCTCCTTCCGATACAGAAACCGTCTTTCTTTAAGTAGTTTAATCTGGGGATAGATAGTTATCGAACTTGAATGCAGGAAACTTTCTATTTCTCCAATACTTTTTGGGCCTTCTCTTAATAGTAAAAGAATTTCTCTTCTCTTTTCAGAAGAAAAAATTAGGTCAAGATAAGAGATTTTCATTACAATCCCCTTTTTAAAATAGGACTTTTATTGGCCAGTCTTTAATTTTATGAATATTTAGGTTTTCGAAGTATCCGTATGATATGAGTTATAATTTTCTAAGAACTTCCATAAAACACCAGTAAATGCAATTGACAATCTATGCTTAAAGCCTCTATATAAACAAAAACGAACTCAGGAAGTCGGCCCATTAAATTACATTCAAAAATACTATAAAAGAATCCTTTTTCTAATAAAGTACCAGAGTTTACGATTTTTGAAATCATCTTAAGTTACGGCATATCATCAATATATTTAAAATTGCTTTATGCGTGTCAGAAAGATATCTAAAGATAGGTATTTACTTACGGAAACCATAATAATATTTATTCGGAATTTTTAACAGAAATTGTAAACAGGCAATGCAGATATTGTATTATAGGGTGTGTTTAGGGGAGTCACTAATGGAAGAAATCAAATCAGGGAAAATCGAAGAAACAACAAAAACCAGTGAATCAGCCTCAGGAGAAGTCTCGAATTCAGGAAATTCAGATGAAAAACAAAAGATCTGGGAAGACGTTCTTAAGATGGCAGACAGCAAGGATGCAGGTACTCGGAAACGCGCCTTAGAATTAATTCCTCAGGTTTTCCCACAGGTCATAAAAAATGAAAGAGCCTTCTTTGACCTGGTTAAGTTAGCTGAAGGGCAGGATACCCAGATCCGGGAAAAGGCTGCAGAGCTTTTTATGCCTGCTTATGAGTATTCGGGAGATAAACAGAGAGCCTGGGATGAACTCGTGAAACTTACATCATCTGAAGACAGGAAAGTTCGAAAAAATGCCATCCTTACTCTTTCCTCCACCTTTCCGGAAGTGCCGGATAAGGTAAAAGCCTGGGAAGAGCTTGTCAGGCTTTCAAGTCATAGTGATAATTTTGTAAAAAGAGTTGCCTCAAGAGGGCTTGGAGCTGCCTTTTTTTATGTACCAGATAAAACCGAAGCCTGGAAAGATCTCCAGGCTCTTTCAAACAACTCGTACCTTTATGTTCGAAAATATGCGCTTCGTTCTCTCGGAAGAGCTTCTCTCTGGAGAGCCTTAAAAGCAGAAAATGAAGCCACTTTTGTTTTTGGAATAAAAGAAGCTGTTAAATATTTTAAAGAATCGTCTGAAGTCTCTATAGATATAGATTTCCCTGATTTTTACTATCCTTTTTATGAGACCTTTTTATTTATCCTCTTCAGCGATACTCCAGGTAGGGGAAAAGTTGAAATTGAACAATATATCTCAAAGATGTCCAGCAAAATAAAGACTCTTGGAGAAAACCAGGGACTTTTTGAAATTCTTGGCCAGTTGGCTGGGCTTCTTAGAGATGTAAAGAATTTAACCCCTGAAAATCTTCCAGCTCAAGAAGAAATACTTAAAAGTTCTATTGAGCTTTTTAATAAGTATTCGGCATTTCTTGATAGCCGGGAAGAAGCTCCTCTTGCCCAGCAGAAAACTGCTAAAAAGGAACATTCCAATCCTGGCAAGGATATTTTGGGAAGGGTTCAGAACAGGAAATCTTCTTTGAGGAAAAAAATATGAAAATGAAAAAGTCACAATATTGGCATGAAATGTATACTGAATTTAAAATATGATACATAAATTGAAAAAGGTACAAAAGCAAGGAATTTAAATAAACTTCTCAAAATTCTCAAACTTCTTTTAACCAACCTCTTTATTTTTCAATTAAATATATTAGATAAAATAGTCTGTTATCAGGGATACTGTATTCTTTTTCCTTCTATTATATATCTTATCCTGCTGAACTTTTATCATGTATCTTGCAAATGTAGAATTAACAGATTCCGACTTTGAATTCACAAAATCTCCCCTTTCAAAAAATTTCATTCTTATGGTATTTGAAAAATATGAACTTGATTTTATGGCTTATTTTGGCGAAAACATGTTTTATGTCTCAAGACAGAATTTTGAATCCCTCCCTCCTTTATATCCGAATAACAGATACCCTGAAGACATAGAGCTTATATTCGATTTTATGGCTCGTGAGAGGATCAAGAGAATAAAATATGAAAGAGGAAGGCTCTTCAGAACTATGATTCTCAGGCCAGTTGATTCGAGCCAATAATAAAAACCGGAAGATCTGATTATTTGTGTGTTATTTTCATTTTGTTGCGGTTATTTATAGTTTTATATAATATAATAAATTGAATTTCTCTTTTCGGGAGGGGTATAATGATACATCTATGGGAATATGATTCTCGCAAGATCAATGGAGTAAATATGCCGCAAATGATGGGCGATCTTGAAAGAATAGGAAATGAAGGTTGGGAACCCGTTTTTATCAAGGAAGACATCGATGACGAAGGTAGAGTAACTGCTATATTTAAACGTGAAAGGATGAAATTATTTCCATTTAAAATGTGGACCCAATTTCATTGAATGAATTTGTTTTTTACTTTAAAATTGATAAATTATTTAATTTAAACTAGCAGAGAAAAATTATTTTAAGAAACAGGAAGAAGAAATAAAAAATTCGTAGACATGGGAAAGACAATTTATTATAAACCTTATTATTAAGAAAGGTTAGAAAAGTTTTAAATTCAGGGCAACAGTTAGTAATTTTTAAAATGAGGGAAGATTGCGTTCCCACCTAGAAAATTCTGGAAGTTCCGAACGGCACTTAAGAGATGTTGTTTGGAAGAGGTTTAGTACTGGACTCACGGGTTGCAAGTTCTTATATAAACTCTTCGTTTATAGAGTAGATTTTTCGGAGTAGGCGTTGAAGTAGTTTTGTGGAATAGGTCTTTGCTGTGTGGTCTTATTTTAGATGAGAACGCAATTTCTACTACGCCTTCAACATATATAAAATTTTTATCGTATAATGTTACTTTAGTTTCTTTTTTTTAAACATAATAATAATTTTTTTAGATAAGTAGTTTTGCAAGATGTAAGTGAATTTTGTAAAAGGAATCTCCTGCGTGTCAAATTACAGGTTAATTTTTTTGTTAAAACTCTTCAACTTTTGTTTTTTAAGAAAGCCGGAATTTCAATATTGAATTATTGTCCAATCTAATTTATTTTAGAAATTAAAAAAATTCTAGATTCCCATTAAAATTTTCGTTCTAAATATATTTATTTGATTATGTGGATACTAATATATACTGTAAATCCCATATTTGAGATACTTATATAGGGACATGGAGGAATAGGTGTTAAAAAACTTGAACTCGTTTTGATCTTTCTTATTTGTATTTTTTTAACAAAAAGTCTTGCAGCTTCAGCACCTGAGGCATTAAAGAAGGGAAAAAGTAAGTACTTACCTTGCTAACGTTTACACTGCAAATCAACCCCTTAATATTATATCAATGCAAACGAAAATTCCCATACGGATGACGAAATAAGTAGGTTCAATACTTTTGCACAGGAAACTAAGAATGAAAATTCAGTTTCAGACAGCGACCAAGGACAGGCAGAGACTTCTGAGAGTTTTGATTCTGGAGGAATTCATAGTTTATTTAATAGTATTTTCCAATAATATTAATTTTTTTAAAAACAACCGACAAAATTGAATTAGATTTCAAAATAAAATATTCTATATATTGATTATCTTTTTAAAGAACTTTTTCCCTTTTATGAATCATTTTTAAAAAAGAAGCAGCGCTCTCATCCGAAAAAAACCTGGGAGTTCCGAACGATATTTAAGAGACTCACTATTTTAGTTGGGGAAGAGGTATTGAGGTACTTTGACTTGTAGGTTGCGAGTTTCTTTTATATCTCTTTCTTGTGGAGTAGTGTTCTGGAGTAGGTATTATTTACTAGTGGGGTGTTAAGAGATGAGAACGCAAAAGATAGTATGCAGTTATCATATATAATATTTTTAACAGTTAATATTACATTATTCGACTTTTTAAAATCAATATTTATAATTTTAGTTTAACAGTATAATCTTATATTATTAAACTAAATAAAAACGATTAAACAGCAGAAGAAATATTGGAAGGAATCAGATGAAGGGCGGCAGGCTTACTTTAAATGTTCTTAAAGATAGATTTGGGGTTTGTAGACTTGGAATAGAAGGGGGATTGCCTGAGTGGATAAAAAACAGTGATTTCATATCGCTTACCTGGACCCCGGAGGAATTGTCTATAGTTTGTGAGGTAAACTGTATTCCGGAAGATACTGAAACTGAGAAACCCTGGAGATGCCTTAAAGTCAAAGGCCCCCTTGATTTCGGGCTGATAGGAATCCTTGCCGGGCTCAGTCAGGTTCTGGCTGAAGCTGGAATTGAGATTTTTGCAATCTCGACATATAACACAGATTATATCCTTGTCAGGGAAAAAGAACTGGAGCATGCAATTAAAGTTCTTTCCGGGGCAGGTTATAATTTTCAGGATTAAAGGAGATTTGATTGGAGAGGAAGTCTTGAAAAACCTGAAGGAATTTCCTCATCCCATCCTGAGA